>JAFYQL010000173.1 GCA_017547125.1 Bacillota bacterium | reverse complement strand
GGCATAGATATAATAGCGCCTTCCGGCACATTCTGAAGGGCAATGCCAAGCGAAAGAGCAAGTGCCGCCGCTATGGAAATTTCTCCGTTTCCTGTAAGCCATCCCGCTGCAACTACACCAACTGCCATGCCTTCAGGAAAATTGTGCAGTGCCACGGCAAAAACCATCATTGTTGATTTTCCAAGATTACACGCCTTGCCTTCAGGGCACTGACTGTTCAAATGAAGATGCGGAACAAATTCATCAAGTGCAAGAAGAAAAAGGAAACCTGCCCACACACCTATAAATGCAGGAATAAATGCAAGCTTGCCCATATGTGCACTTTCTTCCATGGCCGGAATAATAAGGCTCCACACAGATGCCGCAACCATTACGCCGGCAGCAAAGCCTGTAAGGGCTCTCTGTACTCCCTGTTTCATTTCTCCTTTAAGAAAAAATACAAATCCGGAACCTATAATTGTTCCAAGAAACGGTATCAAAACTATAAGTATAACATTGGCATTCATAAAACACGCCTCCTATTCACATACTTTCTTATTTTATATTTTATCACAAAACTTTTTTCTTTACAGTTGTTTTTACACTAAAAAAAGATGTGGGCAAAACCCACATCTTTTTATTTTGCGTATTCTGTTGCTCTTGTTTCTCTTACAAGGCTTACTTTGATCTGACCTGGATATTCAAGTTCATCTTCAATCTTCTTAGCGATATCTCTTGCAAGAAGTGTAAGGCCGTCATCTGTGATTTCTTCAGGAACAACGATAATTCTGAGTTCACGACCTGCCTGGATAGCAAATGTCTTTTCAACACCCTTGAAGCTGTCACCGATTTCTTCAAGTCTCTGGAGACGTTTTATGTAGCTTTCAAGAGTTTCTCTTCTTGCGCCTGGTCTTGCAGCTGAAATTGCGTCAGCAGCCTGAACAAGTACTGCAATAATGCTCTGTGGTTCAACGTCGCCGTGATGTGCTTCAACCGCATTGATAACGATTTCTGATTCTCTGTGTTTTTTGAGAATGCCAACACCGATAGAAACGTGTGAGCCTTCCATTTCGTGGTCGATGCTCTTGCCGATATCGTGAAGGAGACCTGCACGTTTTGCAATGTTAACATCAACGCCAAGCTCAGCAGCCATAAGGCCTGCAAGGTGTGATACTTCGATAGAATGTTTAAGTACATTCTGACCGTAGCTTGTTCTGTATTTAAGTTTACCTAAAAGTCTGATAATTTCAGGGTGAAGACCATTTACACCTGTTTCAAATGAAGCAGCTTCTCCTTCGTCTCTGATAATCTGTTCAACTTCTTTTCTTGCCTTTTCAACCATTTCTTCAATTCTTGATGGATGAACACGGCCGTCAACGATAAGCTTTTCAAGAGCAAGTCTTGCAATTTCTCTTCTTACAGGATCGAAACCGGAAATAATAACCGCTTCCGGAGTATCGTCGATGATCAGGTCAACACCTGTCTGAGTTTCAATGGCTCTGATATTTCTACCTTCACGACCAATGATTCTACCCTTCATTTCGTCGTTTGGAAGCTGTACAACTGAAACTGTTGTTTCTGTAACGTGGTCAACAGCACATCTCTGAATAGCATTTGCAACGATTTCTCTTGATTTCTTTTCAGCTTCAAGCTTTGCTTTGCCTTCGATTTCTTTAATCATCATAGCAGCTTCGTGTTTAACATCGTTTTCGATGCTGCCAAGAAGGTAGTTCTTTGCTTCTTCTTTTGTAAGGCCTGAAATTCTTTCAAGTTCTTCAAGCTGCTTTTCATGAAGCTTTTCAACTTCTTCCTTCTGTTTGTCTAACTCTTCGATTTTCTTATTCATCTGTTCTTCTTTGCGTTCAAATGAATCAGCTTTTCTATCGAGAGTTTCTTCTTTCTGAACGAGTCTTCTTTCTGTTCTTGAAAGTTCGTTTCTTCTTTCTCTAACTTCTCTTTCAAGTTCGTTCTTTGTTTTAATGCTCTCTTCCTTAGCTTCAAGCAGAATTTCTTTCTTTCTTGCTTCTGCATTCTTTTCAGCATCTTCAACTATTTTTTTAGCTCTGTCTTCAGCAACGCCGACCTTTGCTTCGGCAATGTGTTTTCTATAGATAATGCCAACTATTAAGCCAAGTAAGAGGGCAACGATGCCAACGGCAATAGTAATTACTGTCATCGTTATTCCTCCTGTCTTTTCATAAAACTTCATAATGGGCATAGGCCCACCTGTTAATTTTATTCCTTTTTAATAATTGTGTCAAGTTTATTTTACCTTACTGCAGTGCACTATAAAAAACTTCAACAATTTTTTGTTCGTTATACACAAAAAATAAGTTATTTTGCCGATAACAGAGCCTTTTCCCTTTGCAGCCTGTTATAACAAAAATACTGCAAAACATAGCATTTTATTTGTATTTTCTTGTATCTTCTATGGAAAAACCGGGATGAACAGCAATGTTTACAGCATCAGAAATTATACCTGAAAGCCTTTCTATAACCAGATCAACTTCCTTTGGCGTTACAAACATATTTGCCTCTTGTGAACCAAGCATTTCACATATAAGCCCATACTTATCTTCGTCATTCATCTCTTCTATCATTTTATATACTGCTCCGCCTTTTCCCGAGTGAAAAGCCATCTGCCCAAGTATCTTTTCCATAGTGTCGTTAACAAGTGTTGCAGCATCAACCACTGTAGGCACACCTATAGCAATAACAGGTATACCAAGTGTTTTTCTACTGAGCTCGCATCGTTTGTTGCCCACACCTGCACCAGGAGCAACACCTGTGTCGCTAAGCTGTATGGTCGTGTTTACCCTGCTAATGTTTCTTGCCGCAAGGGCATCTATGGCAATAATCACGTCCGGCTTTACCTTATCTGCCACACCTTTTATTATTTCAAAGGTTTCTATGCCCGTTATACCCATAACCCCCGGAGAAAGTGCCGAAAGACTGCGTACATTGCCCTCTAACTCTTCAGGCACAGTATCCATAATATGCCTTGTAACAAGAAGCTTGTCTATAACCTTCGGTCCCAATGCATCGGGAGTTATATTCCAATTTCCAAGACCAACGGCAAGTATGCTCTCTGCCGTTTCAAAATCTGCAAGACTTCCTATTATTTCTGCAGTTTTTTCAGCAATTGAACTCAGGCATGTAGCATCATTAAAATTGAGATAATTGCTTTCTATTGTAACGTATCGTCCTTCAGGTCTGCCCAATGCATCACTTCCGGTTTTATTAAGTATTTCGACGGTTGTTATTTTGTATATATCAGTCTTGTCTTCTCTGCACTTTATTCCGTCTGACAAAGTCCCCTCTTCCTTCAGCATTTCGCAGTTTTCAAGCGCAAGGTCTGTTCTTATTGTAATCTTATTATTATTCATCAAAATCACTCCATAAATATTTTTTTCATCAGTATTTACCTTTTTATATAATATTATTCTTTATGCCTGTATTCTTTGTTTTTACGGAGTCAAATCCTTTCCGCACACCAAAAAGTGCATTGTATAACCAACTTATTTCTTGCATGCATTTTTATTCAGCATTCAGGCTAATGTGTTTATAAAAATACACCATTTTTGCCATTTTTTGTTTGACTATTTCCCCTTTTTTGTGCTATACTAAATGCAATTTTAAAAACACAACGACTATAACGGAATTATGCATCTTTACGAAAGTTTCAGAGAGCCGATGGCTGGTGAAAATCGGTACGGAAGAAAGATTGCAGTCTCACTCCTGAGTCGACTCTGCGAAGAATGTTTTCATTTGGGTAGTGGAGTACGGTCGCCCCGTTACAGGCTATGGGCTTTTACGAGTCCGAGAGAGACAGTATGCTGAAAGGCTGCTGTAATCAAGGTGGTACCGCGAATTTGATTGTTCGTCCTTGAGGCATAATGCTTCAAGGATTTTTTTATTTATTCAGAAAAAAGAGGTGTAACAAAATGGACCAGATCAGAATCAGTGACATTACAATGAAACAGACCGGAAAAGAATTTACTCTTTCTTTCAAAGAAAAGATTGAAATACCTAAACTGCTTGATAAACTAAACGTTTCTGTAATTGAGCTTGAACCTATCACACAGCCTAAGATTGATTCTTTACGTATAAAATCAGTTGCTTCAACAGTAAAAAACAGTATCGTAGCAGTACCTGTTCAGCTTGCTGAAGAAAGCATCGACATCACTTGGAATGCACTTAAAGAGGCTAAACATCCTCGTCTTCAGGTACGTGCTTCTGTAAGCCCAGTTCAGATGGAATACCTTTTCAACAAAAAGCCTGAAGCTATGCTTAAGGCTATTGAAAATACAATTGCTGCCTGCTGCGCAAAAACAAGCGACGTAGAATTTATTGCAGATGACGCAACAAGAAGCGACAAGGCATTTTTATATCAAGTTATCAAATCAGCTATCAATGCAGGTGCAAAAACAGTAACTGTATGCGATGCAACAGGTGCTATGCTTCCTGACGAACTTGGCGAATTTATTGATGAACTTTATGCAAATGTTGATGAGCTTAAAGATGCAGTGCTTGGCCTTTCATGTTCAAACGAACTTGCTATGGCTGATGCCTGTGCAGTTGCTGCTATCAAACACGGCGTAAAAGAAATTAAAGCTGCTGCATATCAAATAAACACTGTATCACTTCCTCACGTTTCACGTCTTCTTGCTGCAAAAGGCGACTCATTCGGAGTTAACTGCAGCGTACGCACAGTTGAAATGAACCGCATCATCAAACAGATTTCATGGATGTGCGAAACAAGAAGAAGCAAAAACTCACCATTCGACAATGGTGTTCAGGAAATTACAGAAGATATGTCACTTACAAGCCACGACAATATGTCAACTGTACTTAAATCAGTTGAAAAACTTGGCTATGACTTAAGCGAAGAAGACGGCGCACAGGTTTGGGATGCATTCCAGAAAATCGCCGCAAGAAAAGACGTTATCACAACAAGAGAACTTGATACAATCGTTGCTTCAGCAGCTATGCAGGTTCCTTCAACATACGTTCTTCACAGCTACAACATCACAGCAAGCAACACATCATCATCAATGGCTCATATGAAGCTTGAAAAACATGGTCAGATGCTTGAAGGCGTTGCACTTGGCGACGGTCCTATCGACTCAGCATTCCTTGCTATCGAAAACATTCTTGGCTGCCATTATGAACTTGATGATTTCCAGATTCGTTCCGTAACAGAAGGCCGCGAAGCTATGGGCGAAACTGTAGTTAAACTTCGTTCCAATGGCAAACTTTACTCAGGCCGTGGTACATCAACTGACATCGTAGGCTCAAGTATTCAGGCTTACATCAACGCACTTAATAAGATTACTTACGAGGAGGCTGAGGTATAATGAAACTTTCATTTTCAACCAGAGGCTGGGCTCATTTAAACTGGGATGAATATCTTGAAATTGGCGAAACAATGGATTTTGCCGGCATAGAAGTTTATAACCTTCCAAAATTCCCTGAATTAACAGAACGCAGTGGCCCTTTCCACAAATATAATATGGCATCAACATCTCGTCAGCTCAGAGAAAAGAAACTTGCTATTCCTTGTTTCGATACATCCTGTGACCTTTCTTCAAACGAAGAAAACTTTGTTCCTGCCATCAAAGAACTTATTCAGACTGCAAAACAGATGCAGGTTCCATACGTTACAGTTGTTGCTCTTCACGAAAACGAAGACCTCGTTCGCGAAAGAATAGCTGAGCTTCTTGACGATGCAGAAGATGCAGACGTAACAATTCTTGTAAAAACAAGCGGTATTTATGCTGACACATCACGTCTCCGTTCACTTATGGACAGCTTTGCATGCGACCAGCTTGCTGCATTATGGGATATTCACCACCCATATCGCGACTTTAACGAAAGCGCAGATGCAACTATCAAAAACCTTGGTGCTTATGTAAAACACGTTCATTTCCGTGACTCAGACGACAAAGACACATACAACCTTATAGGCGAAGGTACTCTTCCTATCGATGATATGATGAGAGCGCTTTCATCAATCGACTATGACGGTTATATTTCTCTTGAATGGAAAATTGAGTGGATGGAAGACCTTCCTGAATACGAAGTTATTTTCCCTCACTTTGTAAACTATATGAGCCGTTTCGAAAAGACACGCGGCAAAAAGAAAGTTCTTTATCCTAACCACGACGGCACAGGCCAGTATGTTTGGAAAAAAGACGAACTTATCAACCTCACATTCTCACAGGTTCTTGACCGTATGGTTGAAGAATTCCCTGACCAGTATGCATTCAAGTACACAACACTTGACTATGTACGTACATACGAAGAATTCCGTGAAGACGTTGATAACTTTGCAAGAGCACTTATCTCTCTTGGCGTAAAAGCAGGCAATAAGGTATCAGTTTGGGCAACAAACGTACCTGCATGGTATATTGCTTTCTGGGCAACAACAAAAATCGGTGCCGTACTTGTTACTGTAAACACAGCATACAAGATTCACGAAGCTGACTACCTTTTCCGCCAGTCAGATACTCATACACTTATTATGATTGAGTCTTGTCTTGACTCAAACTACAAACAGATTATCAATGAGCTTTGTCCTGAAATTGCCACAAGCAAACCTGGCAAGCCTCTTCACTGCAAACGCCTTCCATTCCTTCGTAATGTAATTACAGTTGGCTTCAAGCAGCCTGGCTGCCTCACATTTGAAGAAGCTATGGAAAGAGCAGACCTTGTTGCCCCTGAAGAACTTAACAGAATGGCAGCAAAGGTAAGACCTGACGATGTTTGTAATATGCAGTACACATCAGGTACAACAGGTTTCCCTAAAGGCGTTATGCTTACACACTACAACGTAGTTAACAACGGTAAATGTATCGGTGACAGAATGGGACTTTCAACTGCAGACCGTATGATGATTCAGGTTCCTATGTTCCACTGCTTCGGTATGGTACTTTCAATGACTGCATCTCTCACACACGGTGCAACAGTTTGTCCGCTTCCATACTTCTCAGCAAAATCATCACTTGCCTGCATCAATCAGGAAAGAATCACTTGCTTCAACGGTGTGCCTACTATGTTCATAGCTATGTTCAACCACGAAGACTACAGAAAGACTAACTTCTCATACATGCGTACAGGTATTATGGCCGGCGCCGGCTGTCCTCCTGACCTTATGAGACGTGCTGCAGACCCTAACGAAATGAATATGACAGGTATCGTAAGTGTTTACGGCCAAACAGAATCATCTCCGGGCAGCACAATGTCAGCTTGGGAAGATCCTCTTGATCTTCGTACAAACACTGTTGGCTATAACTTCCCACACGTTGAATGTAAGGTTATTGACCCAGAAACAGGCGAAGTTGTTCCTGACGGCGTAAACGGCGAATTCTGCTCACGCGGTTACAACATTATGAAAGGCTACTACAAGATGCCTGAAGCAACCCGTGACACTATCGACGCAGACGGATGGCTCCACTCAGGCGACCTTGCCTGCAGAGAAGCTGACGGTACATTCCGTATCACAGGTCGTCTTAAAGATATGATTATCCGCGGCGGCGAAAACATTTATCCAAAAGAAATTGAAGAATTTATCTATACACACCCATCAGTACGTGACGTACAGGTTATCGGTGTTCCTGACAAGCGCTACGGCGAAGAAGCTATGGCCTGCGTTATCCTTAAGGAAGGCTGCAGCATGACAGTTGAAGAAATGCACGACTACATCGCCGCAAGCATGGCAAGACATAAAGTTCCTAAATACATTGACTTTGTCGACTCATTCCCTATGAATGCAGCTGGAAAAGTGTTAAAATATAAGATGCGCGAAGAATATGCCAACAAGCTTGGTTTAGTCGGCGCTGCAGGTATTGACACAGCAAAAAGCAACAACTAATTAACGAGGTGACAAACATGTCCAAAAAATATGTAACAATGGACGGTAACGAAGCTGCTGCATATATGGCATATCCATTTACAGAAGTAGCTGCTATTTACCCAATCACACCATCATCTCCTATGGCAGGCCTTACAGACGCATGGTCAGCCAAAGGCAGAACAAATGTATTCGGCCAGACAGTAACATTAACAGAAATGCAGTCTGAAGCAGGCGCTATCACAGCAGTGCACGGTGCTCTTCAGGCTGGCTCACTTGCAACATCTTATACATCTTCACAGGGACTTATGCTTATGGTCCCTGTGCTTTACAGAATTGCAGGGGAAAGACTTCCTGCTGTTCTTCATGTGGCATCACGTACAGTTGGTACACACGCTATGAGTATTTTCGGCGACCACAGTGACGTTATGGCATGCCGTCAGACAGGCTTTGCTATGATTTCATCAGGCAGCGTACAGGAAGTTGCAGACCTTGCTCCTGTTGCTCACTTAAGTGCTATCGAAGGACGCATTCCTTTCATGCACTTCTTTGATGGTTTTAGAACAAGCCACGAAATCAACAAAATTGAGCTTCCTGACCTTGATAAAGTTGGCAGCCTCATCGACAAAGATGCTTTAAAAGCATTCCGTGACGGCTCACTCAACCCTGAACACCCTACACTTCGTAACACTGTTCAGAACGGTGACGTGTACTTCCAGGTTAGAGAAGCAAACAACACATTCTACAACAACCTTCCTGATATCGTTGAAAAATATCTTGGAGAAATTTCAAAAATCACAGGCCGTGAATACCATACATTCAACTACTATGGTGCACCTGATGCAACTGATGTGGTTATCGCTATGGGTTCAGCCAGCGGTGTTATCTGTGATGTTACAGAAAAACTTGTTAACGAAGGCAAAAAGGTTGGCTTCCTTCAGGTACACTTATACAGACCTTTCTCTGCAAAGCATTTCCTTCAGGCTCTTCCTGAAACTGTTGAAAGAATTGCCGTTCTTGACAGATGCAAGGCTATGGGCAGCGCAGGCGAACCATTATTTGAAGATATCTGCTCTGTACTTATGAATAACGACCGTCAGATCAAGGTTATCGGCGGACGCTACGGTTTAAGTTCAAAGGATACAGACCCATCACAGATTGCGGCTGTATTTGAAAACCTTGCTTCTCCAAACCCAATCCGAAGCTTTACTATCGGTATCAACGATGACGTTACTCATCTTTCATTACCATTAAAGCCTTATACAGAAAATACAAACGGCCTTGTAAGATGCAAATTCTGGGGTCTTGGCGGTGACGGCACTGTTGGTGCAAACCACAACACAGTTCGTATCATCAACGACAACACAGACAAATTTGCTCAGGCTTATTTTGAATATGATGCCAAAAAATCATTTGGTGTTACAAAATCACACCTTCGTTTCAGCGACAAGCCAATCACAAGCTCATACTATGTAAAACAGGCTGACTTTGTTGCATGCCACAACCAGAGTTACATAACACAGTATGATATCATTGACGAAATAGTTGAAGGCGGAACATTCCTTCTTAACTGCAGCTGGAAAGAAAGCGAACTTGAAGACCATATTCCTGCGAAGGTAAGAAAACAGATTGCAGAAAAGAACATTCAGTTCTACATGATAGATGCAAACAAGATTGCTCAGGATTTAGGCCTTGGCAGTCACACAAACACAGTACTTCAGGCATCATTCTTTGCTCTCATGCAGGTTATTCCTACTGAAGACGCTCTTGGAATGATTAAAGATGCTACCCGCAAAACATACTTCGCAAAAGGCGATGACGTTATTGCAAGAAACGTTGCGGCAATTGATGCAGGCGCTACAGAGCTTGTTAAGGTTAATGTTCCTTCTTCATGGGCACAGGCTGAAAGCGGTGAAGCTGCTGCTGACAACAATCTTCCTGACGTTGTTAAAAACCTTCTTCAGCCTATCAACAGACAGAAAGGCGATGACCTTCCTGTAAGTGCATTCAAAAACTATGAAGACGGACGTATTGATATGGGTCTTACTGCATTTGAAAAACGTGGTATCGCACTCAAAGTTCCTGTATGGGATGCTTCAAAATGTATCCAGTGCAACAAGTGTGCTCTCGTTTGTCCGCACGCAGTTATCCGTCCATATCTCTTAAACGACGAAGAAAAAGCAAATGCTCCTGAAGGCTTTGAAACAGTTCCTGCTATGGGTGCTGCAGCCAAAGGACTTCACTTTACAATGCAGATTTCAAGCTTTGACTGTACAGGTTGCGGCAGCTGTGTAGCTTGCTGCCCTGCAAAGGAAAATGCAATCACTATGGAAGATGCCAACCTTACAGAAGAAAGCAAGAAGCTTTGGAACTATGGTCTCACAATTTCTGACAAAGGCGACCTTTTCAATGTATATAGCATCAAAGGCAGCCAGTTCCGCCAGCCTCTTATTGAGTTCAGTGCTGCTTGTGCAGGCTGCGGCGAAACACCATATGCCAAGCTTCTTACTCAGCTTTTTGGCGACAGAGTTTACTGGGCAAACGCAACAGGTTGTTCACAGGCCTGGGGCTCACCAATGCCTGGCATTCCTTACACAACAAACAAACGTGGCTTTGGCCCTGCATGGACAAACTCACTTTTCGAAAACAATGCCGAGCTTGAACTTGGTATGTTCCTTTCAGTAAAACAGCAGAGACTTGCACAGAAAGCCCTTGTAGAAGAATATATGGCTGAAACCGGCAGTGAAGCTGCTAAACTCTGGCTTGATGCATTTGACAACTTTGATGCTTCACGTCAGGCAACAGATGAACTTATTGCTGAGCTTGAAGCAGTAGCTTCTCCTCTTGCAAAAAAGATACTTGAAAGAAAAGATCAGCTTGCCAAAAAATGCTTCTGGATGTTCGGCGGCGACGGCTGGGCATATGACATCGGCTTTGGCGGTCTTGACCACGTAGTTGCATCCGGCGAAGACATCAACGTATTTGTTGTAGATACTGAAGTTTACTCAAATACAGGCGGACAGAGCTCAAAGGCAACTCCTCTCGGCGCAGTAGCACAGTTTGCTTCAGCCGGCAAGAGAAGCCGTAAGAAAGAGCTTGGCGCCATTTTCCAGACATACGGAAATGTATATGTGGCACAGGTTGCTATGGGTGCAGACCCAAATCAGCTTATCAAGGCTCTTCACGAGGCTGAACAGCACAAAGGCCCATCTGTTATCGTTGCATACACACCTTGTGTAACACACGGCATCAAAGCTGGCATGAGCAACGTACAGAACGAAATGAAACGTGCAGTCGATTCAGGCTACTGGACACTTTACCGCTACAACCCTAATGCAGAAAAACCACTTACAGTGGATAGCAAAAAGCCAACTATGGACTACGAAGAATTCCTTGACGGCGAAACAAGATACTCTGCATTAAAACGTACTTTCCCTGAATATGCAGAAACTCTTTTCAAGGCTGCAAAAGAAGACTCAGGCACAAGATACGAAAAATATAAACATATGGAAGAATTATAATTCTCCTCAAAAACAAAGAGATACGGAAAATTTCCGTGTCTCTTTTTATATGTACATACACAAGACCGCTGGTCGTTTCATAATATAAATTAACTTTTGCTTTTAATGAGGTATGCTTTGGGTATTGTTTTTCCACTTTGTTTAGTGTTTTTTCTTACTGCCTCATCATTTCCACCTGCCTTAAGCGCAAAAGAAGAAAAAGAACTTCTGGAAAGAAAAAAGAAAGGCGACGCCGATGCCGTCAACAAACTTATAGAACACAATCTGCGTCTTTGTGCACACATTGCAAAAAAATTTCCATCATCAGCCGATTCCGAAGACCTTATATCCATAGGCACTATAGGACTCATAAAAGCCATAAATTCCTTTGACGAGCACAAAAACGCACGCCTTGCCACCTATGCCGCAAAATGCATAGAAAACGAAATACTGATGTATCTGAGGTGGCAAAAGCGATTTTCAACTGAGCTTTATCTTCAGGAGCCATTTTCAGCCGATAAAGATGGAAACGAAATAACTCTGCTTGACACCATAACTGAAAATGGAACCACCATTGACGAAACCGCCGAGCTCAACATCTATTCCAAAAAGCTTTATTCAGCCATTGAAAACTGCCTTACCCAACGCGAAAAAGAAATAATCACCCTTCGCTACGGCCTTGGAAAAAGCGACGAGCTTACTCAACGGGAAATTGCCAAAAAACTCAAAATATCCCGCTCTTATGTTTCCAGAATCGAAAAAAAGGCCCTTTCCAAACTGAAAGAAGCCTTTCTCACTTAGTCGGGCTTTGCCCGAATACATATAAATTATATTTCCGCAACATACCTCCAATATATCAGGAGGTCATTTTTTATTCTGCTATCCACGTTGTTGCACCAATATGCTGAACAGCCTTTGCACCACATCTGTTGGCCATTGCGGCACATTCCTTAAGATTCATATCATTTGACAAGGCATATAAAAATCCGCCCACAAAGCTATCTCCTGCACCCGTGGTGTCAATGCACTCAACCTTTTCTTCTGCCGCCACCCAGAATTCTTCTTCAGATGTTCTGATATAACAACCCTTTTCTCCGCATTTTATAACCACATTGCTTACTCCCGCATCAATCAAATCCGCAACAGCCTCTTCAACACTTTCTTTTCCTGTAAGAAGCATAGCCTCTGCATCGTTAGGGAATAAATAGTCAACATATTTCAATGCTTCTGCCACATCTGCAGTACATTCTCCATTTTTCCGCTTTGTCATATCTGCACACACCAATATCCCCTGCTCTTTGGCCTCTCTGAAAACTTCAGCCATTTCTTTTGTTTTCATCATAGGAAATACGAATATGCTTGCAAAGCACAAAATCTCTGTGTCTTCAGCAAATGGCAATGCTATATCTTCCATCTGCAGTCTTCTTTGGCTTGCCTGCGGGTCAGTAAGGAAACATCTTTCACCGCTCGGTTTTACAAGCACAACATTCACGCTTGTGCGCATATCATTTTTTATCTGAATACATTTTGTATCAAGACCCACTTGTTCTATACGGCGAAGCACAGCTTTTCCAGCCTCATCATCACCAAGAAGTGTGTTAAGACGTACATCTCCGCCCAGTTTATGTAATACTGTGGCTTCGTTTAAAGCATCGCCGCCATAACTCATCACTATTTTGTCAGCGGGATATGAGCCGGTCTCAAATACTCTTTCGTCTGCCGGTGTTACCAACACATCAACTATAGATGCACCAATAATATCTACCTTTTTCACAATCACGCCTCCCATAATGATAATCTTTATTTAAGTATAATTACAACAAGATATATTTTCAATAAAAAAAGCGGTGTCCGTAGACACCGCCTTAATTTTTAATTACTGAGCTGCAAGTTTCTTGTAGCTTTCAAGTCTGTCTTTAGCATTTTCTTCTGCTTTAGCAAAGAGTTCTTCAGCGATTTCTGGGAATGTTCTCATAAGTGATGTATAACGAACTTCGCTTCTGATGAATTCCTGGAAGTTGCCCTGTGGTTCTGGAGTTGAGTCAAGTGTAAATGGATTCTTACCTTCCTTCTTGAGGTCTGGGTTGAATCTGTACATATGCCAGTAACCTGCTTCAACAGCTCTCTTAATTTCTGTCTGAGCACCGCTCATACCGCCTCTGATACCGTGGTTGATACATGGAGCGTAAGCGATAACAAGTGATGGACCATCATATTTTTCAGCTTCGATAAGAGCCTTAACAAGCTGTGCTGGGTTAGCGCCCATAGCAACCTGTGCTACGTATACATAACCATAACTCATAGCCATCATACCAAGGTCTTTCTTCTTGATTCTCTTGCCGCTTGCTGCGAACTGAGCAACTGCACCTGCTGGTGTAGCCTTAGAAGCCTGACCGCCTGTATTTGAGTAAACTTCTGTGTCAAATACAAATACGTTTACGTCTTCGCCTGAAGCAAGTACGTGGTCAAGACCGCCGTAACCGATGTCATATGCCCAACCGTCACCGCCAAAGATCCACTGGCTCTTCTTAGCAAGCTGGTCTTTGTTTTCAAGAACATAGTCAACGATTGCTTTTGCTTCTGCGTTTTCGCCGTTATAGTTTTCAAGAAGTGTAATAAGGTCAGCAGTAGCAGACTTATTAGCTTCACCGTCTTTCATTGTGTCAATCCAAGCGTCAACTGTTTCAGCCATCATGCTGCAGCCCTGGATTTCTTTAAGTTCTTCAAGTCTAACCTTAAGGTCTTCTCTCATTTTCTTAACGCCCATAGCCATACCAAAGCCGTATTCTGCGTTGTCTTCGAAAAGTGAGTTAGCCCAAGCCGGACCGTGACCCTTGTGGTTTACTGTATATGGTGTTGAAGGTGCGCTGCCGCCCCAGATTGATGAACAACCTGTAGCATTTGCAACATACATTCTGTCACCGAAAAGCTGAGTGATAAGTTTAGCGTATGGTGTTTCGCCACAGCCTGCACATGCGCCTGAGAATTCAAGAAGTGGCTGTACAAACTGGCTGCCCTTAACGCTGTCTTTAGCCATAACATTTTCTTTAACTGAAAGTGTCATTGCATAATCCCAGTTAGCTGCTTCGTTTTCCTGTGTAGCTGCTGGTTTCATAACAAGTGCTTTTTCTTTTGATGGACATACTACTGCACAGCTGCCGCAACCAAGACAGTCTAAAGCTGATACCTGCATTCTGTACTGGTATGCTTCAAGACCTTTGCCGATTGCTTTCTTTGTTGCAAAGCTTTCTGGAGCTGCTACAACTTCTTCTTCTGTAAGAAGGAATGGTCTGATAGCAGCGTGTGGACATACATATGCACACTGGTTACACTGAATACACTTTGTAACATCCCATTCAGGAAGGTCAACAGCAACGCCTCTCTTTTCGTAAGCAGCTGTACCTGCTGGGAATGTACCATCTTCTCTGCCGGCAAATGCACTAACAGGAAGTAAGTCACCCTTCTGAGCATTCATAGGCTGAACTACTGCCTTAACAAATTCAGGAACTTCTCTTTCTTCAGCAACTGCTGTATCTTCAGCATTTGCCCAAGCAGCAGGAATTTCAACCTGAACAGCCTTGTCAACACCCTGGTCAACAGCAGCATAGTTCATGTTAAGGATTGTGTCACCCTTCTTGCCGTAGCTCTTCTTGATAGCAGCCTTCATGTAGCCAACAGCTTCTTCAATAGGAATGATACCTGTAAGCTTGAAGAATGCAGCCTGAAGTACTGAGTTAACTCTGTTGCCAAGACCAATTTCTTTAGCAATCTGAGTACCGTTGATGATGTATAACTTAATGTCGTTTTCTGCAAAGTATTTCTTCATTGCTGCAGGAAGTTTAGCATCAAGTTCTTCTGCTGTCCATTCTGTGTTAAGAAGGAATGTACCGCCTGGAAGAAGTTCTGAATGCATGTCATAAAGGTTAACATATTCCTGTTTGTGACAAGCAACAAAGTTTGCTGTTTTAACAACGTATGTTGAACGGATTGGTTTTTTACCAAAACGAAGGTTACTCATTGTTACACCGCCTGATTTCTTTGAGTCATAAGCGAAGTAAGCCTGAGCATACATATCTGTGTGGTCACCGATGATTTTGATTGAGTTTTTGTTAGCACCTACTGTACCGTCTGAGCCAAGACCCCAGAACTTGCAGCTGATTGTGCCGTCACCTTCTGTAACATTAACTTCTTTGCCAACTTCGAGTGAAAGCTTTGTAACGTCGTCAACGATACCGATTGTGAAGTGGTTAAGAGGCTTGTCTGCTTTAAGGTTTTCGTAAACAGCGATAAGCTGTGCTGGTGTTACGTCTTTTGAACCAAGACCATAACGGCCGCCGATTACCATAGGCTGTACTTTAGCTTCAAACATAGCTGTACATACATCCTGGTAAAGTGGTTCGCCAAGTGCGCCAGGTTCTTTTGTTCTGTCGAGAACTGCAATCTTCTGGCATGTTTCAGGAATTGCGTTAATAAGGTGTTTAGCTGAGAATGGTCTGTAAAGGTGAACTTTAACCATACCAACTTTTTCACCTTTAGCGCAAAGGTAATCAATTGTTTCTTCAAGAGCTTCACAAACTGAACCCATAGCAACAACTACTCTTTCAGCATCTGGTGCACCATAGTAGTTGAAAAGCTGATAGTCTCTGCCTGTGAGGGCGCTCATCTGTTTCATGTAGTCTTCGCAAACACCTACGATATCTTCGTAGTATCTGTTGCAGCTTTCTCTTGCCTGGAAGAAGATGTCAGGGTTCTGAGCTGAACCTCTGAGAACAGGGTGTTCTGGGTTAAGCGCATTTCTCTTGAATGAGTTAACTGCATCCATATCTACCATATTTGCAAGATCATCGAAGTCAAGGCATTCGATTTTCTGAATTTCGTGTGATGTTCTGAAACCATCGAAGAAATGAAGGAAAGGAACTCTGCCTTTGATTGTGCTTAAGTGTGCTACTGCACCAAGGTCCATAACTTCCTGAACAGATGCTGATGCAAGAAGTGCAAAACCTGTCTGACGGCAAGCCATAACGTCACTGTGGTCACCGAAGATTGAAAGAGCGTGTGATGCAAGTGCTCTGGCACTTACGTGGAATACGCTTGGAAGAAGTTCTCCGGCGATTTTGTACATGTTAGGGATCATAAGAAGAAGACCCTGGCTTGCTGTATATGTAGTTGTGAGTGCACCTGATGCAAGTGAGCCGTGTACTGTACCTGCAGCACCTGCTTCTGACTGCATTTCAATAACTTTTACAGGCTGTCCAAAGATGTTCTTTTTGCCGTTTGCGGCCCAATCATCTGTCTTTTCAGCCATTGGTGATGATGGTGTAATTGGGAAAATACCAGCAACTTCTGTAAACGCGTAGGATGCGTATGCAGCTGCTTCGTTACCGTCCATTGTTTTCATAATTTTAGACATATTACATTCTCCTTTATTGTTTATTTCTATTTCACCCAGAATAATATTATAGTATATTGTGCGTTTTTCTTCAATGCGCATAGTATCCAAAAAAGTCAGTTGAAAAGTTACAAAATTACCATATTTTCTTTTCGCTAGTATATAACTTACTTTTTATGTAAAATCAAAACCCCTGAAGTCTCACTTCAAGGGCTTTTAAGTCTCTTTTTCAGTTGCTTTTCTGCCTTCCTTCGTGGTCTATACAATAGTTTTCCCGTATGATAAGTTCACTTATCGGCACTATTTCAAAGCCTTTTTCTTTCAAGCCTTTTATTATGGTATCAAGCGCCTGCGGTGTATACTCCGCATCATTATGGAAAAGTATAATTGAGCCGTTTCCAAGATGCTTATGATTAAGCACCTGGTTTATTTCGTGCTCCACTCCAAGCTTTTTCCAGTCAAGGCTATCAACATCCCACTGCACAGTATAGTACCCGCATTCTTCTGCCGCCTCAATAACATTGTTGTTGTATTCTCCAAAGGGCGGTCTGAACAAATCCATATCATATCCTGTAAGATTAAAAACCTTTTCTTCCGTCTTCATAAGTTCGTCTTTTATCTGTTGTTTGCTCAGCTGACTCATATGCGGATGTGTTGCCGAATGATTGCCCAAATCGTGACCTTCTTCGGCTATTTTCTTTACCTCTTCGGGATAGTCATCCACCCAGTATCCACACATAAAAAACGTAGTCTTCACATCATTTTCTCTCAGTATTTTCAAAAGCTCATCGGTATCATCTGCACCCCACGCAGCATCAAAACTTATGGCAACATTCTTTTCTTCCGTTTCCACGCAGTAAATCGGCAGTTTCCTTTCCGCCTCTGCAAAGGAAGAAAAAACCTTCATTGCCGCAGGCTTTGCAGCACCCATAAGAAGCACCGCAGCCACAGAAATAATAACAGGCAGTTTTTTATGTATCCTCATATACAAAACACCTCCAAGATATACTATTCCTGCATGGCATGTCGCTTTACCACATTTTCAGCTTATTTTGCAAACAAAAAAGACGATGCCTTCAACATCGTCTTTTTGTTTATATAGTATTTTATCAACACTATTAAAAACCGCTATACTTTTTCTTAACTGAAAGTCTAGCCATAGCTCGTGCCATTTTGGCCTGTGAAATATGAAATTCCATAAGACTTTGCTTCTGTCGCATTTCTTCCTGCGCTTCTTCCAAAGCCTGCTGTGCCATTCTTTCGTCAACTTCTTCAGGTTTTTCTGCAAAGTCCACTATTATAAGCACTTTGTTGTCCTGAATCTGCACATATCCAATGCCTGTAACTGCAGTAATCCATTCTCCATCTTCCAGCTGAATACGAGTTTCACCTTCAACAATAGCCACAACAGCACGTTCATGGTTTGCCATAATACCCAATAAACCATCGGTAGAAGAAACCACTACCTGCCTGCAAATTCCCTTATAAAAAGTGCGGTTTGTTGCAATTACGCTCAGTTCAAACGTACTCATACGGCATTACCCCATTTTTTTAGCATTTTCAATAACTTCGTCAATTGTACCTACATTAAAGAATGCCATTTCAGGATATGCATCCATTTCGCCGTTAATAATCATCTTAAAACCACGAATAGTTTCTTTTAATGGAACAAACTTTCCAGGTACGCCTGTAAAGTTTTCTGCTACGTGGAATGGCTGTGAAAGGAATTTCTGAATTCTTCTTGCACGGAAAACAACTGTCTTATCTTCTTCAGATAATTCTTCCATACCAAGAATTGAGATAATATCCTGAAGTTCAGCGTATTTCTGTAAAATAGCCTGAACTTCTCTGGCTGTTTCATAATGTTCTTCACCAACAACGTCAATTTCAAGTACACGTGATGTTGATTCAAGCGGGTCAACCGCAGGGTAAATACCCTGTTCAACAATCTTTCTTGATAATACAGTTGTAGCATCAAGATGTGCAAATGTTGTAGCCGGAGCAGGGTCTGTAAGGTCATCGGCAGGCACGTATACAGCCTGAACTGATGTGATTGAACCCTGTTTTGTTGATGCAATTCTTTCCTGAAGCTCGCCAAGTTCAGTTGCAAGTGTAGGCTGATAACCTACGGCTGAAGGCATACGTCCAAGTAAGGCAGAAACTTCACTGCCGGCCTGAACAAAACGGAAAATGTTATCGATAAACAGAAGCACGTCCTGTTTTTCAACATCTCTGAAATATTCTGCCATTGTAAGGCCTGTTTCTGCAACTCGCATACGTGCTCCAGGCGGCTCATTCATCTGGCCAAACACAAGCGCTGTTTTTTCAATAACGCCTGATTCCTGCATTTCATTCCAAAGGTCATTACCTTCTCTTGAACGTTCACCAACACCGGTGAAGATTGAATATCCACCGTGCTGAGTTGCTACGTTTGTAATAAGCTCCTGAATAAGAACAGTTTTACCAACGCCGGCACCGCCGAAAAGACCGATTTTACCGCCCTTTGCGTATGGTGCAAGAAGGTCGATTACCTTAATACCTGTTTCAAGGACTTCTACCGCAGGGCTCTGATCCTCAAATTTAGGTGGTTCTCTATGGATAACCCATTTTTCTTCGTTTTCAAGGCTTTCACCTCTGTCGAGGGTTTCGCCTGTTACATTGAACAATCTGCCCAATGTCTTTCTTCCAACAGGAACCTTGATACCGCTTCCTGTTGCTGTTACTTCCATACCTCTATAAAGTCCGTCACTGGAAGTGAGCATGATACAGCGAACAGTATTTTTACCTATGTGCTGTGCCACTTCCATTACGCATACTTTGCCATGGTTGACAACTTCCAATGCATCCTTCATATCTGGAAGAACAGAGCTTTCAAATTCTACGTCTACTACAGGGCCTAAAACCTGTACAATTTTACCTTTATTCATCAGCTTTTTTCTTCCTTTTCTGTGCTTTTGCACCTGCAATAATTTCCGTAATTTCCTGTGTAATGGCCGCCTGTCTCACACGGTTATACTCAACAGATAATGTAGCAAGCATTTCCTTGGCATTTTCTGTTGCAGCATCCATAGCAATCATTCGGTCATTCTGTTCACAGGCATAAGACATTACCAATGCCCCATAAACAAAACCTGTTACATAGTTTGGCACGATAGAATTGAGAACGTCCTGCGCAGATGGCATATATGTCATTTCCCAATCATTATCGTCTGCTTCTTCTGTAACGAAATCGCTCTTTTCCAGAGGAAGCAGCTTCTGTATTCTGGCTTCATCTTCCAAACCGTTGATTTCGTTAGTGTATATCATATACACTTCATCAAGCTTATTTTCTTTATATCTGAGCATTATTTCTTCACATATAACTCTTGCCTTATGGATAGTTGGGTTTTGCGCTGTGTATCTGAAAAACTTGTCTATAGTGTAGTTTCTCTTTCCAAAATAGCTTCTGCCCACCTGTCCAACCAAAAGTAATGTGGCATCAGGATTCTTACTAAGTTCTTTCTGTGACAGCTTAATTACATTGTGGTTGTAGCCGCCGGCCAAACCTTTGTCGGCTGTAACTATAAGATATCCCACTTTTTTATCTTCCACATCTTTATGTCCAAGGTACTCATTTTCAATATCCGGCACATTCTGGAAAATTTCCGCAATAGACTTTTGAAGAGTTTTGAAGTATTCAGATGAATCCTTCATCTCTTTCTTAGCCTTTTTCAGCTTTGATGACGAAATCATATGCATGGCTTTTGTTATTTTCATAGTATCCTGAACACTATGAATTCTGCTTTTTATTTCCTTCGTGTTTGCCATAACTTATACCTTTCTGTCACCTGTTATTTCAGATAACATTTCTTTGCATCCTCAACTGCTTTGATGATATTTTCTGTAAGGTCTTCTGTAAGAACCTTTTCTTCCTGCAGTTCACGAATGATTTCGCTATAGTTTTCTTTAACATATTCCAGCATATACATCTGGAAAGGTTTGATTTTGTTCTTTGGAACATCAAGGAACAATTTCTTGTTTGCTGCGCAAAGTGTAATTACCTGTTCAGCAAGTGAAAGTGGTCTTGCCAAAGGCTGTTTTAATAATTCCATAAGGCCCTGGCCATAAACCAACTGTTCTTTTGTTGCATCATCAAGTTCAGAACTGAACTGTGTGAAAATTTCCATTTCTCTGTACTGAGCAAGGTCAATACGGATACTTCCGGCTGCTTTTTTCATTGCCTTTGTCTGTGCATTACCACCAACTCGTGATACTGATAAACCTACGTTTACAGCAGGTCTCTGGCCTGCAAAGAACAATGAGCTTTCAAGATATATCTGACCGTCTGTAATAGAAATTACGTTTGTAGGGATATATGCTGATACGTCACTTGCCTGAGTTTCGATAATAGGAAGGGCTGTGATTGAGCCTCCGCCCGCCTCAGGAGCAAGTCTTGCACTTCTTTCAAGAAGTCTTGAGTGAAGGTAGAATACGTCACCAGGATAAGCTTCACGTCCCGGAGAACGTTCAAGCAAGAGTGAAAGGGCCCTGTATGCAACCGCATGCTTTGAAAGGTCGTCATAAACAATAAGAACGTCCTTGCCCTGATACATAAAGTATTCTGCCATTGATGTACCTGCATAAGGAGCAATGTACTGAAGTGATGCAGTATCACTTGCAAGAGCAGATACAACAATTGTGTAGTCAAGTGCGCCGTTTTCTTCAAGCATACGAACCTGTTTTGCAACACTTGATGCTTTCTGACCAATAGCTACATAAACACAGATTACGCCTTTGCCCTTCTGGTTTAAGATAGCTTCCATAGCGATACTTGTTTTACCTGTCTGACGGTTACCAATGATAAGTTCTCTCTGGCCTCGGCCGATAGGGAACATTGAGTCAATGGCTATAATACCTGTTTCCATAGGAACAGTAACTGCTTTTCTGTCAATAATACCAGGGGCTCTGTTTTCGATAGGTCTGTAACCAAAAGCTGTAACTGCACCCTTGCCGTCAATAGGGTCACCAAGTGCATTAACAACTCTTCCAAGGAATTCTTCGCCTACAGGCACACCTGCCATTTTTTCTGTTCTGATAACTCTTGTGCCTTCTTTGATGCCTGCGTCACGGCCAAAAAGGATAACACCAATTTCGTTTCTTCTGATATCCTGTACCATGCCTCTTACGCCTGTATCAAAGATGATGATTTCGCCGTACATTGCGTGTTCAATACCCTGGATTGTAGCAATACCGTCACCAACGTATGTAACAAAACCAACTTCTTTTTTGCTTGTATCAAAAACAGATTCTTCAATTTCTGTTTTAAGTATTGAGATAATTCCTTCAGTTTCTTCAGCATTTTTTGTCTGGGCTCTGTCAACCATGTTCTGCTGAATTTTCTGAAGTCTGCCCTTCATACTCCAGTCATATTCTTCGTTGCCAATACGGATTACAAAGCCGCCGACAAGGCTCTTGTCTTCCTTGACAACAACTTCAAAATTGTCTGTTTCATATTTTTTCTTTATAAAAGCTTTTATTTTTTCAAGCTGTTCTTCATCAGGAGGAACAACGCAGATAATCTCCACTTTTAAATCTGAAAGCTTACTTTTTGCACGTAATGCTTCTTCTAACTGTGGGAGTAAATCGGATACTGACAGCTGCTCCATTACCTTTGCATTATCATTTGCTGACTGTATCACTTGTCTTCACCCATTTCTGCAATAAATTCATCATAAAAACTCTTGTTGCTTTCAACTGAAACATTTTCGCCAACAACCTTTGCAGCCGCTGTCATAACAAGAGCTTCGATTTCTTTTTCCATATTGCGTAAAGATTTTTCTTTTTCTTCAGCAATCATTTCTTCTGCCTTCTGCATTCTCTTTGCAGCATCTTCATTTGCAGTGCTTAAAATACGTTCGTATTCCATTCTGCCTTTATTTTTTGCTTCAGCAATAATGGCTTCAGCTTCTTCTTTTGCGCTTTCAACCGCTGCTGCACATTCTTCATTTACTCTTGCAGCCTGCTGTTTTGCCACTTCTGCCTCTGAAAGTTTTTTCTGAATTTCTTCTTCTCTTTTGGCGATAACACCATTAACAGGTTTGAACAAAAACTTCTTCATAAGGAAGTAGAGTATCAAAACGTTAAGAATGGTAAACACCAGATTAATGTCTAATCTAAGCATATTTACCTCCGATTATTTTAATAATAAGATAATTAATACAGCGATAACGAAACCATAGATAGCTGTTGCTTCTGCAAGAGCTGCACCAAGAAGTAAAAGTTTTGTGATTTTACCATCTGCTTCAGGCTGTCTTGCTACTGATTCAACTGCTTTGCTTGTTGCCATAGCAATACCAATACCTGCACCAATACCTGTGAAAACTGCGATCGCCGCGCCAAAACCTAAAAGATAACTACTCATAATTTTTAATCTCCTTTATACTATTATTCTTCCTCTTCTGTTTCTGTTGCTTCTCCGATAAACAATGATGTTAAGAATACGAAAATGTACGCCTGTAACAAACCATCGAAAATATCAAAATAAAGACCAAATGCTACCGGAACAACTGCCGGCATTACTATTTTTACCATTTCCATAACGGTAAAAGCACCAAGAATGTTACCAAAAAGTCGCATACATAATGAAACCGGTTTAATGAAAATTTCAAGAACATTGATAGGTGCTACAACGGCTACCGGTTCCATAAAGCCCTTTGCCCATTTTTTAAGCCCTTTGGCACGAACACCGGCAAACTCGATTAAGCAGATACTCATTATTGATAAGCCTACTGTTACATTAAGGTCTTTTGTAGGTGGTTTCATACCAAAAAGACCAATGGTATTTGCAAGACCAAGATACAGAAGAACAGTTGCCATATAGTATGTGTATCTTTCTCCTGATTTTCCAAGACCGCTTCTTACAATACCCTGTAAAGAAACAACAGCCTGTTCAACAATCACCTGTCGTCTGCTTGGATTTTCCACTTTGAGATCTCTTGTAACCAAAATAGCTATCAGCACCATAATAGCCATAATAATCCAGGTTACAACAGTGGATTCAGAAACAGCAATGTTTCCAACAGTAAATACGGTTTCGCATGTCAGCATTTCTAACAGTTCATGCGAAAATTTTTCTACCATTCCTTTCCCCTCCTTATTTCATATACTTTTTTTGCACGTTTTTCCGCAAATCTCGTGCGTTTGTATTCTTCTACATCTTATATCATACATTAAAATACTAAATCATTCAATTCGCCAACTTTAATTATAATTTCTTCCATTTTTTTTATTTTTTAACGGATTTTTAGTTAGTTTTACTAATTTTCTTTTGTGTCAAGAAAAACCGCCCCATATAACAAAAAAATTGCAGTTTTTTGCGACTTTTGTCACTATACAATTCTTTCAGTTATCTTAAAATTATTGATTTTTGAGCCGCTAAAGATTAAAATTAGAGTATAAAATATCCACGCGAAAGGTGTGATTTGTATGAAAAAAGGTTTAAAACGTATTTTAATAATACTTGTAGCGATAATAGCCACATTTATGGTGCTTAGTTTTTCCGCATGCAAAAAAGATAACACAGAGCCTTCTGTTTCTGTTTCCGAAGAGATTGAAGAGCAGAAAGAAGTAAAAGAAGAGCCAAAGGTTGAAAAAGAAGAATTAAAAGAGGAAATAGAGGAAGAAGCTGTTGAAGAAAGAATCTCATTTAGCATAGGCAACGACATAGGCCAGGACATAGTGGCCCTCCAGATAAAACCTGAAGAAAACAGTCAGTGGTCTGTTATACCTCTTGAAAAAATATGGGCAAGCGGATATATGATTCCTGTAACACTTACATCATCAAACCTTCCTGATGATACCGACTGGGAAATAAACATAACATTTGACGATGAAACAGAAGAAACATTCAAAGGTGTTAAAATCACAGACGGCGCAGACCTTATACTTGTTCCGGGCGAAGTTATATATTGATATAAAAAAAGACGAAACGGTTGGTTTCGTCTTTTTTTGTGTGCAGAATATGAAAATAAAAAAGACCCTTCACCAATGTGAAAGGTCTTTAAGTTTTAAGTTAAACTTACTGGATGTTGTTTACCATCTTTGTAAGGCTTGATTTCTTTCTAGCTGCTGCATTTTTGTGGAAAATGCCTTTAGCGTATGCTCCGTCGATAGCTGAGATAGCACCTTTAAGTGCAACCTGAGCTGCTTCTTTGTTACCAGCTTCAACTGCTACTACTACTTTCTTCATAGCTGTCTTTGTGCTTGATTTTACCATTTTGTTAAGAAGTGTTTTCTTAGCTATAACTTTAACTCTTTTTTTAGCAGATTTGATATTTGCCACGGTTATTTCCTCCTAATCAATAAAACTGTTTAAATGAACAAATTAGTTTAATTTAGCCTTTGCTGTTTCAGCAAGCTTTGTGAATGCTGCCATATCGTTTACTGCGAGTTCAGCAAGCATCTTTCTGTTGATGTTAACATCAGCAAGCTTTAAGCCATGCAT
>JAFYQL010000172.1 GCA_017547125.1 Bacillota bacterium | reverse complement strand
GGCTCCAGCCGAGAAGGGCAATGTAGTTTACAACTGCTTCAACAATGTAGCCTTTTGCAATAAGGTCTTCGAATGAAGCATCGCCGTTTCTCTTTGAAAGCTTGTGCTGAGCATCCTTCATTACCGGCGGAAGATGAACGTATTCAGGTGCGTTCCAGCCAAATGCCTTGTAAAGAAGGTTGTATTTTGGTGTTGATGAAAGGTATTCGCTGCCTCTTACAACGTGAGTGATGTTCATAAGGTGGTCATCGATTACGTTGGCAAAGTTGTATGTTGGCATACCGTCAGCCTTGATAAGAATCTGGTCATCAAGCTCGCTGTTGTCAACTGAAATGCTGCCGTAAACAACGTCATCAAATGTTGTTGTGCCTTCGTTTGGCATTTTCTGACGGATAACAAATGGCATACCTGCATCAAGGTTGGCCTGAATTTCTTCTTTTGAAAGACCGAGACAGTGTCTGTCGTAGTGTGCAAATGAAACGCCTTCGTCATTTTTTACCTTAAGGCTTTCAAGTCTTTCTTTTGTACAGAAGCAGTAGTATGCTTCGCCTTTTTCGATAAGCTGTTTTGCGTAGTCCATGTACATACCCATTCTTTCACTCTGGATATATGGGCCGTATTCGCCGCCTACGTCCGGACCTTCGTCGTGCTTGAGACCTGTGAGACGAAGTGTGTTGTAGATAATATCAACAGCACCTTCAACATATCTTTCCTGGTCTGTATCTTCAATTCTTAATATAAATTTACCGCCTTCTGATTTGGCAATAAGGTATTCATAAAGAGCTGTTCTTAAGTTTCCGATGTGCATATAGCCAGTTGGGCTTGGGGCAAATCTTGTTCTTATTTCCATAATTGTCATTCCTTCCGTAAAATATAGTAAAACTCTAATTAAATATTATATATTTTTTTTCTCTTTACTGCAATATCAATGTTTTATGCGTATGCATAAATCGGCATTATCTTCCCACGAATCATAACTGTCAAGGAAGTGAATGTCTTCTGCAGAAAGTTCATCAATGCTTTTTTCGATTACTTTTGTGCCGCTTATTTTATCGTTTCAAAGCCAGATGTGCCAAAGCTCAATCTCGTCTGTGTTTTCAAGATGATTTCTGAGATACTTGATAACTTCATTTGCTCGTCCGTCGGTATAGCGATACCATTCAAGGAACATTTTGTATTTTTTGTCTGTTTTAAGGCCTTCAGCACCTTCTGCTGAAAAAATACAGAAGTCATCATCAAAGTTGCCGTCAGTGATTTCCTTTGTGAATACGTTAAGCTTGATTTCTCTGTCGGCATACATTATTACATCGGGCTTGTCCTTGTCAAAACCGTCTGCAAGAAGATGTTTTGGAATATCTTTTACACCCAAGGCAATTGCTTCGTTTACGGAAATCATTCTTTCGTGTGGATTTGGTCTTTCTTCAAGTGGAAAGTTCGATGCTATGTAAATTAAACTGCTCATTTTAAAGCCTCCTTTGTGACGGATGATTTTTCATAGGCAAGGCGGGGGTAATTGTCTTCTTCAACGTAAATTGTTCCGCAGTGAACAAAAACGAGTTTCTTCATTATATTCTGAATTACTTTGTTGTCGCCGTGGGTATCCACACGAAGATGACCGCATTTTTCGTATGCCCAGTTTATGATGAATTCGGCTGTACCTTTTATTTCGCCGCTGCCTGCAAGGCGATGTATTACACCGTATGCACTGTTATCAAGCCATTTTCCGTCTTCGATATTGATGTATGTGCTTTCTATATCTTTGCCGTAGTCGAAGAAAAATGTGCCCACAACTTTGCCTTCGTGGGTGCACACATAGCTTTTGCCCTGTGCAATGTCGTTATGCAGAAGCTCTTCAGGCGGCCAGTTGGTAGGTCCCCACTGATTTGGGTTGTCGTTTTCAGCCATAAAGGCACGGGCACGGGAATATATTTTCAGCATTGTGTCAAAATCTTTTTCTGTTGATTTTCTGATTTCCATACTTATTTTTCCTTCATTTCTTTTATTATCATGCCGATGTTTCTTATGCCTTTTTCCAGTTTTTCATCGTTTATGTTTGAAAAACAAAGACGTATATAAGTGCTGTTTGCTTCCGACGGCATAAACTGAATGCCCTGGGAAACAATTATATTTTTTTCCATAAGCTTTTCGGCAAATAATGTCTGGTTTTCAATGCCAGTGTCTATCCAGATGCCGATGCTGCCTTTAGGTTTTATGTATTTTGCATCGGGAAGATATCTGTCGCAGTATTTGATGGCGGTTTTATATTTCTTCATGGCATAGGTGCGGATTGTTTCAATGTGTGCCTGCCAGTCGTAGTTGTTAAGGTATATATCAAGCAGTTTCTGTATAAGGCCTGATGTGGAAATGTCGGCAGTATACTTGGCACTCATAAGGCTTTGGTGTATCTTTTTTGGCATTACGGCAAAGCCGATACGAAGACCGGGCATGAGTATTTTTGAAAAGCTTTTGATATAAACAACTCTGTTTCTGAAGTCAAGAGCCTTGAGAGGCAGAATTTTTTCTTTTGTGTAGTTGAAGTCGTAAAGGTTATCGTCTTCTATTACATAAAAGTTGTATTTTTCTGCAAGGTCAAGTATTTTTCGCTTCTTTTCAAGGCTATATGAAATGCCTGTAGGTGTTTGGAAATATGACATCATATAGAAAATTTTTGGACGATACAACTTTGCAAGGTTTTCCAGTGCGGTTATGTCGCATCCGTCATTTTCCATAGGTATTTCAACTATCTGACAGCCACGGTACAAAAAAGCACCTGTGGCACCGTAAAATGTTGGCTTTTCGGTAAAAACAACATCGCCGTGGGTAAGTATGGCCTTTGCTACGATATCGATACCCTGCTGACCGCCCGAAAGAATCTGTATGCTTTCGGGTGAAGCGGTTATGCCGTAGTGCTTAAGTACTGTGCACAAAGTCTGTCGCAAAGGGTAGTAGCCCTGACTGTCCATAGCAGCAAAAGCACGGCCGTTTTCTCTGTCAAGAAGCTCGTTGAACACCATTTTGAATTCATCTGTTGGGAAAAGTGTTTGCGGCAGAGTTGTGTCTGTGAAGTTTATGGCACCGTCAACAAGGCTGCTTTTTGAAAGCTGCACGTTTTCGTTTATGACAGGCGACGGTATGCTTTTAACAGGAATAGGAGAAACGTAGGTGCCGCTGCCTGTGTGTGAATATACGGCCTTTTTACTTTCAAGATATTTATAGGCAGAAACGATGGTTACATTATTAACTTCAAGCGAAGAGGCCATTTTTCTTATGGCGGGCAGTTTGCTGTTTGGTGCAAGTGTGCCGTTTTCTATCAAAGAAAATATGGCATCGCCTATCTGCTGATAAACGGGAAGTGAAGATGCTTTATCAATTTTTATTTCAAACAAATTATCCATACTTTCCTCCTTTTTGAAAAGTGTACTAATACAATTATACACCTTTGGAATGCAAAAGGGTATAAAAAGCACAAAAAAACCGCCCCCAACCGGAGCGAGTACACGGCCAGGAGCAGCTTATAAGTCAAACGTTATTTTATGTAAATTATTATACGCTTTTTTGCTTTAAAGTCAAGAATTAGGTATTACCTTTCTGTGATTTTCGCGGAATAATGTTAGGTCCTATTGCGCCAAGCACAACGATTACAGCACCAAGTGACTGTACAAGGCTCATGCTTTCTTTATAAAGAAGAAGACCTACAAGCGCACCAACAACAACCTCGATAGCAGAAAGTATGCTTGAAACAGTTGTGTTGAGATAGTTTGTTGATTTTACCATTGAAACATTGGCAAATGTTGTACAAAGCCATGAAACAAATACGATATTCATAATGAAAGACATACGGTCAGGACTGCTCCAGCCGGCTGAAACGGCATCGAAGTTTGTGAAGAGGGCCATAACAAATGCTGCACCAAAGAATCCGTAAACAAGCATAGTATCCTTTTTGAGTGTTTTGCTGAAAAATCTTGGTATCATAACCTGAAGAGAAACGCCAAAGCCATTTAAAAGGGCACATATTATGCCTATAAGGTCAAGCTTGACTTTGCCCACGCTAAGTACGTTTGAAACCATAATTGCACCTATAAGGCAAACTATTATGCTTGTGCCGTTTTTTATGCCAAGCTTTTCCTTGAAGAAAATTCTGCCGAGAAGAGCTGTCCACACTGGGCAGAGAAACATAAGCACAGTTGCAACTGAAACGGGTATTCTTTCAACTGCAAATCCGTATGAAACAAAGCCTACATTGTAGGAAATAATTCCGTACATAAAGCAGATAAGAAGACCTTTGAATTTTACCTTTAAAACATCGGGATTTGTAACGGCATTAAAGAGCATAAAGCCTATGCCTGAAAGAAGACATCTGAAAAATGCAATGTCCATACCGTTAAGACCGAAGGCATTTAAGTTTCGTATAAAAATACCAAGTATACCCCACAAAGAAGCACCTGTAAGTGCCATGAGGGTACCTTTAAACTGATTGTTCATATAATCACCTTTGTAAATGTGCAGAAAAACAATATTTTCTCACGAATTATATTCTTTTGCCATCCGAAAATCAATATAAAAAAAGGATATTTTGGGTAAAATATTTAAGATGTATAATTTGCAATATTATTTTGCTTTTTTATGCCAAACAATATATAATAAGTAACGTGGCAACGTATATACTTTTCGGGCTTATAAAATGCCCGTTATTTTAATAAATCTGGAGGGATTAGTTTTGGAAAAAGAAAAGTTCTACATAACAACACCTATATATTATCCAAGTGATAAACTTCACATTGGTCATTCATACTGCACAGTTGCTGCAGATGCTATGGCAAGATACAAAAGACTCAGAGGCTACGACGTTATGTTCCTTACAGGTACAGACGAACACGGTCAGAAAATAGAAAGAATTGCTACATCACAGGGTGTTACACCACAGCAGTATGTTGACAAGATTGTTGCCGGTATCAAAGACCTTTGGTCAGCAATGGATATTTCATACAACAAATTTATCAGAACAACTGATGAAGAACATGTTGAAACAGTTAAAAAGATTTTCAAGGCTCTTTATGAAAAAGGCGATATCTACAAATCTTCATACGAAGGTTGGTACTGCACACCTTGCGAAAGCTTTTACACAGAACATCAGCTTGTAGATGGCAAATGCCCTGACTGCGGCAGAGATGTAGAAAAACTTAAAGAAGAAAGCTACTTCTTCAAACTTTCAAAATATCAGGACAGACTTATCAAGCATATTGAAGAAAACCCTGAATTCATTCAGCCTATGTCAAGACAGACTGAAATGCTTTCAAACTTCCTCAGACCAGGTCTTGAAGACCTTTGCGTAAGCCGTACATCATTCACATGGGGTATCCCTGTTGATTTTGACCCGGGTCACATTGTATACGTTTGGCTTGATGCTCTTACAAACTATATCACAGCACTTGGTTTCGGCAGCGAAAATCCTGAACTTTACAACAAATACTGGCCTGCAGATATCCACCTTGTAGGTAAGGAAATCGTTAGATTCCATACAATTATCTGGCCTGCAATGCTTATGGCTCTTGACCTTCCTCTTCCAAAGCAGGTATTTGGTCACGGCTGGCTTGTAATCAACGGCGGTAAGATGAGCAAATCAAAGGGTAATGTAGTTGACCCTAAGGTACTTGTTGACAGATACGGCCTTGACTCAATCAGATACTTCCTTCTTCGTGAAGTTGCATTCGGTCAGGACGGCAACTTCAATAATGAAGCACTTATTCAGAGAATCAACTCAGACCTTGCAAACGACCTTGGAAACCTTGTTTCAAGAACTTGCGGTATGATTGAAAAATACTTCGGCGGCACACTTCCTGAAGAACAGGATGGCACAGAATTTGACGCTGACCTTATGGCTACTGTTGCATCAACAGTTGAAAAATTTGAAGGCTATATGGACAAGATGCTCTTCAGCGATGCTTTAAGCGAACTTTGGGCACTTATCAGAAGAACAAACAAATATATCGATGAAACTCAGCCATGGGTACTTATCAAAGACGAAACAAAAAAAGCAACTCTTGCAGGTGCTCTTTACAACGTATGCGAAACTATCCGTGTTATCTCAATTCTTATTCAGCCTTGCCTTACAAGAACACCACAGGCTATCTGGGCACAGGTTGGCATTGAAGAAGGCGAATTAACTGCTTGGGACAGCACAAAGACATTCGGTCTTCTTCCAAAGGCTGTATCAGTTAAGAAGGGCGAAGCTCTCTTCCCAAGAATTGATATGAAGAAAGAACTTGATGAACTTGAAGAAGCTCTTAAGGCTGCACAGGCAGAAGCTGTTGCAAACAAAATGAAACAGGAAGAAGCTGCGGCTGAAGAAGAAGGCGAAACATGGGAAGAAATCACAATTGACGATTTCTGCAAGGTTCACCTTGTAACAGGCGAAGTTATTGCCAGCGAAAAAGTTCCAAAATCAAGCAAGCTTCTTAAAAACACAGTTAAAGTAGGCGATGAAGTTCGTACTATTCTTTCAGGTATTGCAAAACACTACACACCTGAAGAAATGGTTGGCAAAAAGGTTGTTATCGTTGAAAACCTTGCACCAAGAAAAATGATGGGCGAAATTTCAAAGGGTATGATCCTTTGCGCTGAAGATAAAGACGGCAACCTTTCACTTGTAACAAATGACAAGATGTTTGACAGTGGCTGCGACGTTAGATAATTATTAAGAAGATAAAATGGGTGTGCTTATTAAGGCACACCTGTTTTTTGGAGGATATAATATATGATTTTTGATTCTCATGCACATTATGATGACAGAAAGTTTGATAAAGACAGGGATGAGCTTCTTACATATATGCACGAAAACGGTGTTGAGTTTATACTTAACTCCGGCGAATCTGTAAGAGCATCACGTGCAGGTGTTGAACTTGGCAAAAAATATGATTTTGTATATTCAGCATCAGGCATTCATCCGCACTATGCAAGCAATGTAACAGACAAGGATCTTCAGATTATTGAAGAAATTGCCGTTAAAAACAAAAAGGTAGTTGCTATCGGCGAAATAGGCCTCGACTATCACTATGACGGATATAGCGCAGAAGATCAGAAGTATGTGTTTGAAAAACAGCTTATGATTGCCAAAAAACTTGACCTTCCGGTTATTATTCATTCTCGTGATGCATCACAGGAATGCTTTGACATAATCAAAAACAGCGGAGTGAGAAAAGGTGTTATCCATTGTTACTCAGGCAGCGCACAGATGGCAGTTGACTATGCAAAGATGGGATTTTACATCGGTGTAGGCGGCGTTGTTACATATAATAATGCACGCAAGCTTGTGGAAGTTGTTGAAGCGCTTCCTATTGAAAGAATTGTTGTTGAAACTGACTGCCCATATCTTGCACCTCAGCAGGTGAGGGGAGAAAGAAATAATTCTATGTATATTGAGTATGTAGCGCAGAAAATCGCGGAAATTAAGGGAATTTCATACGAAAAGGTATGTGAAATAACAAATTTCAATGCGAGAAACTTATTTGACATCAGAAAGTGATTTATGCATTATGCACAAAAACCGCAAATAGTTTTTGTGCATTTGTGCTTTATGTGTATGGCAACGCTTTACCTGAAAAAAGCATAGCAAAACGATAGTAACAATTTGCATGGTGCAAAAATACACAAAACTAACAGAAATCCATAGACTTTTTCGAAATTGTTGCATAAATGTTACAAACATGTTAATATGCTAAATACAGATTAATCAAAATGGCACTATTGTGAGTGTCGTTACCCACTGAAAAAACAGATTAATCTAACGAGTGAAGTCAAAAATCGCTAACGCGAAGATGTGAAAACCATGGGGGTTTTTGCATGTGTCAAGGAGGTAAAATATGACAAAACGACTTAGAGTTATCGGTATGGTGGTTGCTGCATTAACCATATTAACCGGAAGTGTTTCAGCGTATTCAAATGATGAAAAGGTAATTAACTACAGAGAACGCAATGTT
>JAFYQL010000171.1 GCA_017547125.1 Bacillota bacterium | reverse complement strand
TGACAAAGAACTTTTATGGGCAGGCCGTTTCGTAGTTCTTGGCGTTGCACTTGTAGCTCTTTTCATAGCTGCAAATCCAAACGCAGGCTCAATTATGGCTCTTGTATCAAATGCATGGGGTGTATTTGGTGCAGCATTTGGTCCAACAATCTTACTCAGCCTTTTCTGGAAACGTTTCAACTACATTGGTGCAGTTGCCGGTATCGTAGTTGGTGCAGTTGCTGACATGGCTTGGTTCACATTCCTTTCATCAACAGGTATTTACGAACTTTTCCCAGGTTTCGTTGCAGGTTTCATTGGTGCAGTAGCAGTTACACTTTGCACAAAAGAACCAGACGAAGATGTTAAGAAACTCTTTGATGAAGCAGTTAACAGCGAAGCATAAAAATTTAGAGCAGGTTTTAAACCTGCTCTTTTTTATTTCTATTGCATTTTTATTCGTTTGATTTTAGAATGAATTTATAAAAATTTTCGGAGGATAAAAATATGGCATATTTTAATATACACTATGAAAACATTAAGGCATTAAGCCTTGAAGTATTTGAAAAAATGGGTTTTACAGCAGACGAAAGCGCAATTATCACAGATGTACTTCTTACAAGTGATATGTACGGCATTGAATCTCACGGTGTTCAGAGAATGGTAAGATACTACAACACTATGAAAAATGGTCGTCTTCACATGGGCACAAAATGGGAAGTTGTTCACGAAACACCTATCAGTGCCGTTATCGATAACAATGCCGGTATGGGTCAGCTTGTAGGCCACTACGCAATGAATCTTGCTATTGAAAAAGCTAAGAAAAATGGCGCGGGCTTTGTTACAGTAAGGAACTCAAACCACTATGGTATTGCCGGATATTATGCAAAAATGGCCTGCAAGGAAGGTCTTATCGGTATGTCAACAACAAATAGTGAAGCAATTATGGTTCCTACATTTGGCAGAATGCCTATGATAGGCACAAACCCTATTGCAATAGCTATGCCTGCAGAACCATACGATTTCCTTTTTGATGCATCAACAACAGTTGTAACAAGAGGCAAGGTTGAAGTGTATAACAAAAAAGGTTCACCACTTCCTGACGGCTGGACAATAAATGCAGAAGGCACACCTTGTTCAGATGCAAACGAAGTGCTTCAGAGCATAAATGAAAAACGCGGCGGCGGTATTCTTCCGCTTGGCGGCAACGAAGAACTTACAGGCAGCCACAAGGGTTATGGCTACGGTATGGTTGCAGAAATTTTTTCTTCAATTCTTTCACTTGGCCTTACATCAAACTACACAAATATTGGTAGCACAGGCGGCACATGCCACGGATTTGTTGCTATCAATCCAAATCTTTTTGGCAATCCTGAAGAAATCAAGGCACACTTCAGCGCATACCTTGAAGAACTTCGCCAGTCACCAAAGGCAGTTGGACAGACAAGAATTTATACTCACGGCGAAAAAGAAGTTGAAGCATACGAAAAACGCCTTGAAGAAGGTATACCTGTAAACAGCAAGACTCTTGAAGAAATGAAAACTATCTGCGATGAGTTTGGCGTGGATATGGAAAAATATCTTGGAAAAATTGATTTTTAAAAGACAAAAGCACTTGGGGTTTCCCAAGTGCTTTTTTAGAATTATCCTATTGTTTCAAAACATTCTTCGTCAAACATTTCTTCAGGCTCGTCTTCTTCATAATCTTCATCGAAGATTTCGTCATCGTATGTGTTGTATTCTGCAACAAAACGATCAATAAGAGGAAGAGCAGCAGCAACGAAACCAAATGATGCAATGATTGCGGCAATTGTTTTCTTTCTTACTGCAACACCTAAACCTATAAGTGTGCCAAGACATATTGATGTGATTTTTAATAATGCTATTTCACGACAATCGAGTGTGTAAGCAAAAAATCTTACTTTGTTTGTAAATTTGCTCATATCAAAAACCTCCTTTTGTATGATTATATCACTTTGATAAATCAAAATAAAGTGAAAGAAGAGCAGAAAGAGTTTTTTTGTACTCATTTTCAACATCTTCAAAAGGGCGAAGAGAAAAATCCGGCTTTGAAATAAAATAAGGCGGCTCAGTTTTTATTTCTTCATCCATAAAATGCTTAAGCTCATAGTAAAGCATTGAATCATCAATTTCTTTTACTGCGCTGGCTTCATCAACGGTGAGATTTCTGCCAAGATATTTTGTGTATATTGTTTCAAGCAGTCTTTCTTCAATTTCGTTGTATGTTGGTATCTGCTCTTTTACGGCACGTGTAAGGTCGCTTATGTAGCTTTCAGCTGCATCGTGAAGAAGGCAGGCAAGTGATATTGAAACAGGAAGATTTCTTTCCATGGCTTCTTTGCAGCAGTTGAGACAATGCTGACCCACAGAGTAAAACTGAGGAAAATGACCTGTTGCTCTTGTCAGCATAGAAAGTGCATGGGCGATGTCTTCGGAGCAGATATGGCTGGCATCGGGGTTTACCGGGTTAAATCTTAATTTTGTGTATGTTGTCATGTGGCTCATATAATCACCTTTTAATAAAGTTTCATATCAGTATATTACAATGAAACAATTATATCATATTTTTTATGGTTTTGAATGAAAAATGCTTGAAAACAGGGCATTTATGGTGTTGACGGGGCTTGATTTTACGTTTAAAATGTATTAGTTAGGGATAGTATGACAAAGTAGTTTAAAAAGGAGAATTAAAATGTTAACAAGCAAACAGAGAGCTTATTTAAGAGGTCTTGCAAACGGCATTGACCCAATATTCCACGTAGGCAAGGGCGGTGTAACACCTGAATTTACAGATTCAGTAGAAAAGGCCCTTGACGCAAGAGAACTTGTAAAAATCAATGTTCTTGACAACAACCTTCTCGGACCAAGAGAAGTTGCACAGACAATTGCTGAAAGAACACATGCAGATGTTGTTCAGGTTATCGGCAACAGATTTGTACTTTACAAGGCTGCTAAAAAGCCTGTTATTGAACTTCCAAAGGCTGCCAAAAAATAAGGAGTGTTAATTTTGGAAAGCGGATTAAAAAGCCTTAAAAACTGCAGAAGCTTTGCAATACTTGGTGGAACATTTGACCCGATTCATTATGGACACCTTACAACAGGCGAAGAAATACTTAGAAGGTGTGATATTGAAAAGGTGATATTCATTCCTTCAGGCAACCCGCCTCACAAAAATGACAGGGTTGTGACTGAAAGCCAGCACAGAGGCGAAATGACTCGTCTTGCTATGGAAGGGTATGAAAACTTTGTTTATTCTTCACTTGAGATTGAAAGAGAAGGAAAAACATATACTATCGATACAATAAAACAGCTGAGAGCAGAACTTGGCGAAGACAAAAAGTTTTATTTTGTTATGGGCGCCGATGCAATGCTGCTTATTGATACATGGAAGAATTCTGCTGAGCTTCTTAAGATATGCAGTTTTATAGCAGTAACAAGACCGGGATATGACACAAGTGAATTTATATCATTTGTTGATGAACTCAAAAAAAGACAGGAATGTGACATAAAGATTATGGAAATTCCCGCGGTGGATATTTCTTCTTCAGAAATACGTGAATATGTTTCAAAAGGGGAAAGTATAAAGGGTTTTGTACCGGAAAATGTTGAAAAGTATATTATCGGAAATGGTTTGTATAAATGAGAGGTGATTAAAATGCTTTCATTTACAGTAAGCGAAAGAAAGCTTCAGTCTTCTCTTTCAATAGAAAGATACATACACACTATGGGCGTGGTTAAGGCGGCAGACAGACTTGCTGAAAATTATGGTTATGACAGAGCGAAGGCAAGAATGGCAGCACTTATGCACGACTGTGCAAAGGACTATCCTGCAGATATGAAAAGAAGATTTTGCAGAGAGTTTCATGTTGATGTTGATGAAATAATGCTTGAAACTATAGACCTTACACATGCTTTTCTTGGAGCAGAGGTTGCAAGAAGAGAGTTTGGTGTGGAAGATGAAGAAATACTGGGTGCAATAAAATACCACACAACAGGCAAAGCAGATATGACTATGCTTGAAAAAATAGTGTTCATTGCTGACTACATTGAGGAAAACAGAAAGAAATTTGACAGCCTTGATGAAGCAAGAAAAATTGCCTTTGAAGATATCGACAAGGCAATGGCTTATGTTTTAAAACACACTATTGAATTTGTTAAAGAAAGAGGACGTACACTTCATCCGTTAAGTGTTGAAGCGTATGAATTTTATAAACAGTTTGAGGAGGAAAAATAAATGGATATGCTTGCAATGGCTAATATTGCCAAAGACGCCCTTGATGAAAAACTTGGTAAAGACATCAAAGTGCTTGACTTAAGAGGACTTTCAAATATTGCTGACTTTTTTGTAATTGCCAGTGGTTCAAACCCAAACCAGCTCAGAGCAATGGCTGACCTTGTTGAAGAAAAACTTTTTAAGGCAGGTCTTAAGCTTCACCATTCAGAAGGTTACACAGGCGGTATGTGGATTCTTCTTGACTTTGGCAACATCATCGTTCACATTTTCAACAGTGAACAGAGAGATTTTTACAGCCTTGACAGAGTATGGGCTGACGCAAAAGAAATTTAATTGAAAAACGGTGCCTTCCGGGCACCGTTTGAATTATTAAAAATAAAAAAGGTGCATAAAAATATGCACCATAAATTTTAAAACCCTTTTTTGTTAGCACGTTTGCTGAGAGACGCCATTTTGTCGTTGGACTGTTTAAGAAATTCTTTCATGATATCTTCAAAGTCGTTTGACTGAGCAGGACGGTCTGAATAGTCTCTGTCGTAAGATGGTCTTTCACCGTCGCCTCTTGACTCACGATTTTTGAAGTTTGGTTTTGAAGGACGATCTTTTCTTTCTGTTCTTTCAGGCTTTGGAAGAGCTTCACGGATAGAAAGAGCAACACGGTTTGTTTCTTCTTCGATAGACATAACCTTAACTTTAACTTCATCACCAACTTTGATATGGTCGTTGATGTCTTTAACAAATGTGTTTGCAATCTGAGAAATATGAACAAGACCTTGGCCGCCGCCGTTAATGGCAACAATGGCGCCAAATGGTGTTACTTTTGTAACTTTGCCTTCAACAATGCTTCCTACTACTAATGGTTCTGACATTTAAGTGTACACTCCTATAAAAAATAAATTAGTTTTACCGTAAAAGTATAGCATAGGTTTTGCAAAAATACAAAATATTTTATTATTGATTTTATAAAAAGCTGAATAAAACAGTTTAACTTCATTGGGGAGGATATTATGCCAAAGAAGAATGAAATTATAGATGTAAAGATTGAAGATATTGCTTTCCCAAACAAAGGATTGGGTAAGTTTGAAGATTATAAAGTAGTAATTAAAAACTCACTTCCGGGCGAAAGCATCAGAATGAGAATTACAAAAAAGAAAAACGGTGTGCTTGAAGGCAGAATTGAAGAAATTCTTGAAAAAGCACCATACGAAATTGAACCAAAGTGCAGCCACTTTGATGTATGCGGTGGCTGTGCATACCAGAATATTTCAAACGAAAAAGAAAATGAAATCAAAGAAAAACAGGTGCTCAAGCTTCTTGAAAATGCAGGCATCAAAGATTTCCAGTTTGACGGCATTGAAGTTTCTCCTGTGCTTGAAGGTTACAGAAACAAGTGCGAGTTTTCTTTTGGCGACACTGAAAAAGGCGGCGTGCTTTCACTTGGTATGAGAAAAAGACAGAGCTACTATGAAGTTGTAACTCTTACAGACTGCAACATCATTGACAGCGACTACCTTAACATCATCAAGGGCAGTGTTGAATTTTTCCGTGAAAAAGGCACATCTTTCTACCACAAAGCAAGACACGAAGGCACACTTCGTCATCTTGTAGTAAGAAAAGGTGCATACACAGGCGAAATCCTTATCAACCTTGTTACATCAAGTGACATTACTTTTGATGTAAATGAATATAAAGATATGCTTCTTGCGCTTGAACTTGAAGGCGAAATTGTATCACTTCTTCACACTGTAAATGACGGTATTGCTGACGTTGTTAAGAGTGACGATACAAAGGTTGTTTATGGCAGAGATTATTTCACAGACAAACTTTTTGATCTTGAATTTAAGATTACTGCTTTCTCATTCTTTCAGACAAATACAAAGGGTGCAGAAAAACTTTATTCAATCGTTAAGGATTATATCGGCGATGCTGAAAACAAAGTGCTTTTCGACCTTTACTGCGGTACAGGTACAATCGGTCAGATTATGGCTGAAAAGTGCAAGAAGGTTTATGGAATTGAAATTGTTGAAGAGGCAGTTGTTGCAGCAAATGAAAATGCTGTGAGAAATGGTATCACAAACTGCGAATTTATTGCAGGCGACGTACTTAAGAAGGTTGACGAACTTACAGACAAGCCTGATATCATCGTTGTTGACCCGCCTAGAGAAGGTATTCATCCAAAGGCTATCGGCAAAATCATCAACTTTGACGCACCTGAAATTGTGTATGTAAGCTGTAAGCCATCATCACTTGCAAATGACCTTGTTGTGTTTGAAGAAAACGGCTACAAAACAATGAGAGTTAAATGTATGAACCAGTTTGGACGTACAAACCATGTGGAAACAGTGGTGCTTTTACAGAAGGTGAGATAAATGGCAAAGCATAAAGTAAGCGGTTCGGCAATATTTATGTACTGCGTAATTGCCCTTGCAGTGGCAGTAAGCATAGTTTCATTTGTGCTTTATTACGGAGGCTTCTGTTCAAATGGAGCAGTTCTGTGGACAGGTGTTACAGCATTTACTGTTATGTATCATTTCTGGGGACGCATAATAATGGGCAACGTAACAAAGCTTTTCAAAATAGACTATCGTCACTGGTGGTTTAATGAAAGAAACTTTGAAAAGGAACTTTACAAAGTACTTAAGGTTAAAAAATGGAAAGACAAAGCCCTTACATACAGACCGGAGCTCTTTTCACTTAAAGACTATTCTCTTGAAGAAATTGCAAACACAATGAGCAAGGCTGAAACAGACCATTGGGTAAATGAAGTTATTTCGCTTACAACGTTGCTTTTTGCACTTTTGTGGGGTGAATTTTGGATATTTGCCATCAGTGCTTTTGTGGCAATGCTTTTTGACGGACAGTTTATCGTTATTCAGCGATATAACAGACCGCGAGTTGTAAAAGCAATAGAGCGTGAAAAGAGAAAAAAAGCAAAACTTTTGGCTTGACATTGGAAAAGTAAAATACTACCATATTTTTGTATGGATTATTTACATAAATATTAAAGGACGGCGAAAATAAAATGAGAGAAGAAATTTTATCAATTATTAAAAATATTGTTTCAACAGAAAAATTCAAAATGGACGCATATTTTATGTGTGGCAACCCTACAGACAAACCAAATCAGGAACTTTTAAAAGTGTGCGAAAAATTCCTTGAAGCACAGGACGACAAGGCTCTTGCAGGCGAAGTTATTGCTGAAATGGAAAAACTTGTTAACCCTGTTATTGAAGCAGTAGGCGCAGACAGCCT
>JAFYQL010000170.1 GCA_017547125.1 Bacillota bacterium | reverse complement strand
TGCAAGGTAGACTACTTCGATTTCTACCTCTTACATAACGTATACGAAAACTCAATTCCTGTTTATACAGACCCACAGTGGGGTATTATCGACTACTTTGTTGAACAGAAACGTCTTGGCAGAATCAAACATTTAGGTTTTTCAACACATAGCGGCAATGCAGCCCTTGAAAAATTCCTTGATGAATACGGCAGTGAAATGGAATTTGTTCAGATTCAGCTCAACTACCTTGACTGGACACTTCAGCAGGCAAAAGAAAAATATGAACTCCTTACAAAACGCGGCATTCCTGTTTGGGTAATGGAACCTGTACGCGGCGGCAAGCTTGCCAAACTCAGCGAAAAAGACGAAGCACTTCTTAAAGAAAAACGTCCTGACGACTCAATCGCATCATGGTCACTTCGTTTCCTTCAGGATCTTCCAAACATCGCAGTTATCTTAAGCGGTATGTCAAACACAGCACAGATGATTGACAATGCAAAGACTTTCGCAGAAGAAAAACCACTTTCAGACGAAGAAAAAGAACTTATTCTTTCAATCGCAGAAGGTATGAAATCTTCAGTTCCTTGTACTGCATGCAAATACTGTACTTCAGGCTGCCCAATGGAGCTTGATATTCCAAAATTCCTTTCAACTTACAACGAAATCAAGATTGCACCAAGCACAAACTCAGTTATGTACCTTGATGCACTTGAAGAAAACAGACTTCCTTCAGCTTGTATCAAATGCGGAAAATGCACACAGATTTGTCCGCAGAACATTGATATTCCACAGGAACTTGAAAACTTTACTCAGGTACTTTCAAAAATTCCAAAATGGGCTGACATCTGCGTTCAAAGAGCAAAACTTCAGAGATAAAAATAAAGGTGTATGGATAATCCATACACCTTTTTATTTTTTCTCAATATACTGTAAAATCACAGTCCACTCTCAAAACCAAAAATAAAAAAGAGGTTTCCGCATCAATTATAATGATGCTCAGATTGGGGTCGAAAAAGACCTTACACTGCTAACCTCTTATAATTTAAATATAGTTGACTTTTTAAAAATTGTCAACCAATCACATGTAAAATAAACAAAAAGGCTGTGCGAATGTTCACAGCCTTTAAATTTTATTTTCTTTTTAATTTTTTGAAAAGAATACTTCTGAAAAGAATTATGTTCATCACCACAAAATATGCAACAAAAACTGCGAATGAAACTCCAAGCTTAACCGGAGCCATAGTTGCAAGTATCATCATAGGGAAACCAAAAGCAATTGCCGGGAAGTTCTGATAAACCATGTTGTCAGAAGCAGGTGACTTAAATTCTCCGTCAATTTCTCTTAAAAGAATAATACCTGTACTTGCTGTACCTGTAAGCATGCCAAACATTGTAAGGAACTGTTCTTCAGCATAATCCTTGAATAATGTTTTTGCCACAATATAGTTGTAAATATATGTAACAACAAGGCCTGCAACACCCATTATAAGTATTACGCCCCAATAGTCTTCAAGCACGCTGAGACGAATTGCCGCAACACCTGAAACCACCATAATGTCAAAGAAAAGGTTGCTTGCTCTTGTCATAAGGAAGTTGTTTATATACTGTCTGTGAATAAGGTTAACCTTTCTGAACTTGCGCATAACAAACTTAACAACTGTTGTTGAAAGAACACCAAGAAGGAAGTTGAAACCATAAACAATAGATTTCATTCCAGGCACCATATTGCCAAGCACAAGCATAATTAAATATGTTAATACGTATGCAACTGCAATAAGCGCAATCTGAACAGTCATCTTGTCAATGCTTTCCTGCATAGGAATTTCATCATCAGACTGAATTTCTTCAGAGCTTATTTTGCCTTCCACTTTTTTTGTTATTGTAATTTTCTTGCTTTTTCTAAGGATATTAAGGTGAATAACACCGCCGATACTTGCACTTAAAAAACCAAGTGCAGCGATTGTTAAACCAAAGCTTTTACCGCCTGCGAAACCAAACTGTGTTTCATACATATTTCCGTAGTTAAGCGCCTGACCTGTACCCTGTCCGTAACCAAATGGAAGAAGCACACCTGCCGCAGCAAAAAAGTCTTTCATAAGCACAGCTGCAAGCATAGAAATACTAACACCAATAATAGCCTGAAGAAGATATGTTGCAACAGTTGTTACACCAGTATTGAAAATTTCAACTGTTCTCTGCTTTGACAGCTTGCCTTCAGATGACTTGAAAGTTGACGCAATAAAGCCAAGTGCAAGAGTATGATATGTAAGAAGCTCAAGTGTCGCTGTGCCTCTGCCAGCAAAGAAAGGCTCATCAAACATAATGTTGCCTGTAAAAATCTTGTATACACCGGCAACTACAATTATTATACCGCCGCCAAGTACTGAAGTAGGTATAAGTGATGCCTGAAGAAGTGGTATTCTTCTTTTAAGTATGTTTGCCACAAGAAGGCTTATAAGTAATATTGCTATTACGTTGTATGTTGCCCATACACTATAATCCCAAAAATTTTCCATTTGTATCTCCTTTTTTGATGTTGCAGTATCTGTAATAGATATTTACATATTTAACAGCATTAAATCTCTTGCTGCCCTTAAACTGATACACATCATTTTTATAATAAATATTAAGCTTGTTTTTACCTAAAACAGTAACTGTTGTAATATCATCAAAGCTTAACACCATTTCATTTTCCTTGCCTTCATCAAGAACAACTCTGTTGCCGTAAAGCTTCATTTCAGCACTTTCTCGAAGAAGTTTTTTAAATTTATTTACAAAAACCTGTCTTAAAGATGCTGTGTCGCAAAATACAGGTACATTTTCATACTGTGAAAGGTCTGTTTTATTAACAAAATCGTACTGATAATCGTTCCACTGTGCCATAAACTTAAACGGAAACTCGAATCCTACACCTTCCATTTCCTTTGTAGGAAGATATTTTATCTTTCTTCCGCAAGTTTTGCATTCAACTGTATCACCATGGCTTTCAAACTCTGAAAAACCACAGTATGGGCATACATAAACTGCTCTTTCCATATACTCTGCAGTGTTTTTATGGTGGAATGTACCGCTTGCAGATGACTCATCAACATGAAGTTCGTTTACAATCATTTCGTAAAACTCATCATTTGAAAGTGATTTGTATTCTTCCGGCTCAATAACACGTGACACATAAGCCTTCATTTTGCCCTTACGCACAACATCGCTCCATCTTGGCTGAACTCCGTAGCCGCCTTCAATTTTGAAAATAGCAATCGGAAGTCTGAGTCCCTTTGCAAGCTTTGCAATAGCAGGGCTTATATAAACTGTTCTGCCGCTGTATGTTCTGTTTCCTTCAGGCGAAAGGCAGATTGTACCGCCTTCTTTTGCAACCCTCATACAGTTCATAACAGCCTGAACATCACCCGCCTGCTTTTTGATTGAAATAGGCGCCGCAAGGTATTTTATGATAGATGACACCCATCCAAGTGAGAAAATGTCTTCTGTTGATATAAAATATATAGCACCCTTAAATGCCATCGCTACAAAAAACTGGTCAAAACCAGTCTGATGGTTCATCATAATAAGGTATGGTCTGTCGCCCTGTTCTTTAAATTTCTGAACTTCAACGCCATACTTCCACTTTGTAAACGGACCCATAACAGACATAACCAGCGCAAACGCCCATTTGTGTCTTGGCTTGATCCATTTTTCTTTTTTCTTCTTTTCTGCCACTAAATTATCCCCCAAAATAAAGGAAAAACACCTTTTATTTATAAAATTGTAATAAAATCCATAAAAATCTCGTATATTATACCCCTTTGTAATATTTTTTTCAATATTTACGGTTAAATTACTGTTAATCACCATTTAAAATTTTGCATTTATATCAATTATTTGCCATTATTTTTCATCACATCCACAATTATCCATCACCTTAATATTTCTAATACAACTCATAATTTCAAAAAAATGAGTGATACTAATAGCGGGACAAAACCACATACAAGGAGAAGATAATATGAAAGCAACCGGAATAGTAAGAAGAATAGATGATTTAGGCAGAGTTGTAATTCCAAAGGAAATCAGAAGAACATTAAGAATAAGAGAAGGCGACCCGCTTGAAATTTTCACCGACAGAGAGGGCGAAATTATACTCAAAAAATATTCACCCATTGGCGAGCTTGGCTCTTTTGCCAAAGAATATGCCGAAAGCCTTGCGCAGACCGCAGGTGTGATCACCTGCATAATAGACAAGGACCAGATTATTGCCGTTTCAGGCGGACCCAAAAAAGACTTCTACGAAAAGCACATTTCAGATGCTATGGAAAAATGCATCAACTCAAGAAGCACGCTTACTGCCAAACGTAATGAAAGCAACTTTGTACCTCTTCTTGAAGACGACAATGCCGACTCATATAACTATCAGCTTATCACACCTATCATCTGTGAAGGTGACGTGCTTGGTGCAGTTGTATTTCTTTCACATGACAAAAAAATGGGCGATGTTGAAAGCAAACTTGCCCAAAGTGCAGCAGGCTTTTTAGGAAAGCAGATGGAAAGCTAAAAAATCAAGGGCAAGTCCATAAGGACCTGCCCTTTTCTCATCTTAACCGTCTGAAATTATATATGCCTTCTCATTTTGCAAAGTTAATCCTTTCCGCTTACAGTTTTGCCCTTCCAGTCGTTTATTCCGCCAAATTCGTAAATATTTGTGTATCCAAGGCCTGCAAGCTTTTCTGATGCCTGTTTGCTTCTGTTTCCGCTTCTGCAGTACACAAGTATTATTGCTTCTTTGTCGGGAAGCGATTCAATTTTTTCTGTGCCTATTTCTTCATTCGGGATATTTATTGCGCCCGGAATATGCTTTTCTTCAAATTCTTCTGCAGTTCTCACATCAAGAATTATATAATCTGTTTCATTTTCCATCATTGAAACTGCCTCTGCCATTGATATCTGATTATATGTGTTTTTGCTTTCTTTTGCTGTGCATCCAAAAAGCATAGCAGCCATAATAACAAAAATAATTATCTTTTTCATACTTATCACTCCTTATGTTTATTATATTCCAAATTGCAACATTTTTCTGTTGTTTTCGCAACAAAAAAATGCGGCAGTTATATTCTGCCGCAAAATAATCAAACCAATACTATTTCGTCTCCGACATCAGATATTTTTTTAAGTTCTCCGTCTTTTATAAGATACGCTTCACCGCAAAGAAGTTCCTTGCCGTTTTCAGCATAAACATAGCTGCCGTCAACAAGAGCATAAAATTCTCTTCCCACACTGTCGGCATAAGTTATATCCTCAAAAAGTCTCTTTCCGTCAAGCATAAATGTTTTTGTAACCTGGTAGTGTGGAACAATCATAGTTTTTACAAGGCCGAGACCTCCAATAAATTTTTCATAATTCGGGTCTGTGCTTTCGCCTTCCATTTCAGGCTGTGCATATACGACTTCTGCACTATTCATGCTGCCTGCGCTTATGCCCATAACCATGCCGTCAAAATTCTGAAGTCTTTCCTTAAGGCTCATCTTTCTGAAAAATGCATTTTCTGTAGGCACGTGACCTCCGCCAAGTATAACAACATCGGCCTTTTCCATATATTCGCCTATTTTGTCATCATTTCTGAAATCACATGCTTCAATATGGCTCATGGAAAGAGATGCATCTTCAAAAGAATCCCTGAAGCTCTGCTTCATTCCGTCGTTCATATCGTAGCAGTCAGGAAAAGCACATATAAGAAGCACATAAGAATTTTCCTTCCACGCACCTTTAAGTCTTTCAACAAATCTGTTTTTTTCATTAAGTTTGCAAGGATACTCGTCACTTTCTTTAAGATATTCACCCATAGGGCTACTTGTAAGAAACACCTTCATAAAAACACCTCTGTTATTTTGTCTATACCTTACTTTAACATTAAAAAAGCCGTATTGACAAGTAATGTCAGCACGGCTTTTAAATCATTATTTTTATTATTCAATAACAGGAAGTTCTCTGATGATATTGAAGAAATCTTTTTTGATAACCATATAGTTTGTGTGGCTGTCGATAGCAATACCGCTTACATCTGAAAGTTGTTCTGCCATATCCATGCACTGTACAAATGCAAGTTTTGCAAGTCTGTATTTTTTTGCAAATTCTTCAGCAACCTGGTTTGGATGTGAGAAAACAGGAAGGTAGCTGTTGCCTTCGTCGTCCTTAATTTTGTAAGGAACAAACTTAACTGCATTTCTGCCCTGAGCGTTGTTTTCTTTGATCATTTCTGAATATTCTTCGCCAGCAAGTTCTGCTGTGCCTGGCACTGCAACCATTGACATCTTTAATACTGCAAAAAGTTTTGAAAGGTCTTCAGGCGCACCTGTCTGCTGAAACTTTTCAATAAGTCTTCTCATAAGGCTGCCGTCAGCAAGTGCCATTGCAAATTCGTTGTTTTCCATTTTAAAAATCCCCCTAGATTAAAGTTTTTCTGAAAGTATGTCTGCAATTCTCTTGCAAGCAAAGCCGTCACCATATGGGTTTGAAGCCTTGCTCATTTTATCGTATTCTTCTTTGTTATCAAGAAGAAGTTTAAATTCTTTGTAAATTGTTTCTTCGTCTGTACCCACAAGCTTAAGTGTACCCGCCGCAATACCTTCAGGACGCTCTGTTGTGTCTCTCATAACAAGCACAGGCTTGCCAAGTGACGGTGCTTCCTCCTGGATACCGCCGCTATCTGTAAGTATAAGATAGCTTCTTGAAAGGAAGTTGTGGAAATCAAGAACCTCAAGAGGTTCAATAATTCTTATTCTTTCGTCTCCGCCAAGTTCTTCATCTGCCGCTTTTCTTACTGCAGGGTTCATGTGAATAGGATATATAACCTTTATGTCTGGTGTTTCATCAACTATTCTCTTAATTGCTCTGAACATCTGATGCATAGGCTCGCCAAGGTTTTCTCTTCTGTGTGCTGTAAGCATTATAAGTCTGCTGCCTTCAGCCCATTCAAGCTGCGGATGAGAATAATCTTCTCTTACAGTTGTTTTAAGCGCATCAATTGCTGTGTTGCCTGTAACATAAATTGTATCTTCTGCTCTGCCTTCTCTTAAAAGATTACCCTTTGAAACTTCAGTAGGTGCAAAATTAAACTGAGAAATAATGCTTACTGCCTGACGATTAAATTCTTCAGGGTATGGAGAGTAGATGTTGTATGTTCTAAGGCCCGCTTCAACGTGTCCCACAGGTATCTGCATATAAAAACATGCAAGAGCTGTTGTAAATGTTGTACTTGTGTCACCGTGAACAAGCACCACGTCTGGCTTAACCTCTTCAAGAACATCTTTAATTTTCATAAGTATATTTGCCGTAACATCAAACAGTGTCTGCTTGTCTTTCATAATAGAAAGGTCATAGTCAGGCTCAACATCAAAAGCCTTCAGAACCTGATCAAGCATCTGTCTGTGCTGACCTGTTACGCAAACTATAGTTTCAATGTCGCTTCTTGTTTTAAGTTCCTTAACAAGAGGACACATCTTAATTGCCTCAGGTCTTGTGCCAAAGGCAAGCATAACTTTCTTCATATATAAACCTCACTTTTCGTTTATATGCACATTTATTCTATTATAACTGTTATTTTCTTATTTTTCCACAGTTTTATTTCTCTATACAAAAAAAGGTGGATTTTATCCACCTTAATATTTTTCAATATTTATTTCTGTTGCTGAATATTTGTTTTTTAATGCTTCAGAGCAGATTCTGTCAAACATATCTGTGCTGTCGCTTACAAAAAACTCGTGTTCCGCAAAGTTTTCTTCACCCTTCATATCGTTTTCTTCAAGATATTTTTCAACTCTTAAAGCTGTTTCATATGCAGGGTCAACAAGGCTTACGTTTTCGCCAACCACCTTTTCGATACATCTTCTTAAAAGCGGATAGTGTGTGCAGCCAAGAATAATTGTGTCAACGCCTTCTTCAAGCATAGGTGTAAGGTATTCCTTTGCTGTAAGGTAAGCAACTTCACTATCTGCCCAGCCCTCTTCTGCAAGAGGAACAAAAAGCGGACACGCCTTTGCGTAAACTTCAACCTCAGGGTCGGCTTTTTTAATTTCTTTTTCATAAGCACCGCTTCGTACAGTTGCCGCAGTTGCAATTATGCCAACCTTTTTGTTTCTTGTTCTTTTAACCGCCTCAACTGCACCCGGAATAACTGTACCAAAAACAGGCACATCAAATGTTTCCTTAAGATGTTCAAGGCTGTTGCTGCTGGCTGTGTTGCAGGCAACAATAACTGCTTTTACATCTTTGCTTAAAAGAAATCTTACGTCCTGGCAGGAAAATCTTGTGATGGTTTCCTTACCCTTGCTGCCGTAAGGCACACGTGCAGTATCGCCGAAATATACAATTTTTTCATCAGGCATAACTTTCATAACTTGACCTGTAACGGTAAGTCCGCCCACGCCTGAGTCAAAAATGCCTATAGGTCTTTTATCCATAAAAACACCTTTTTATCTTTCTCTTGTAAAGGCAAGTTCAATAAGTTCGTCAATAAGTTCATTTATTGGCAAACCAACTGCTTCCCAAAGCTTTGGATACATACTGATTGATGTGAAGCCAGGAAGTGTATTAAGTTCATTGAAAATAACCTTGTTTGTACCGTGTTCAACAAAGAAGTCAACTCTTGCAAGGCCTGCACCGTCAACTGCATTGAATACCTTGATAGCTTCTTTTCTGATTTCTTCAACAATCTTTGTATCAAGGTCAGCAGGGATCACTGTACGGCTTTCAGCATTATTATATTTTGCATCATAGTCATAAAATTCCGCTGCTGCAAGAACTTCGCCAACTGTTGAAGCCTTTGTACCTTTGCCTGTGCCAAGCACAGCACATTCAACTTCTCTGCCTGATACATTCTTTTCGATGATAATCTTTCTGTCGTGCTGTGCTGCAAGCTTCATACCTTCAACAGCCTCTTCTGCATTGTGAGCCTTTGTGATACCCACTGAAGAGCCTGCATTTGCAGGTTTGATGAAGCAAGGATAGCCAAGCTTCTTTTCAATCTTTGTAAGTACAGACTTTTTATTGATATCGTCACGCATAACAACTAAAAATTCTGCCTGACGGATTTTCGCATGCTTTGCAATAATTTTTGTGTAAGCTTTATCCATAGAAACTGCTGATGCAAGTACGCCGCAGCCAACATATGGAATCTGTGCAAGTTCAAAAAGACCCTGAACTGTGCCGTCTTCACCGTTAAGACCGTGAAGCACAGGAAAAACTGCGTCAACAGGGATAAGCTTAACCTTTGTGCCAACAATCTTAAGAAGTCCCTTCTGTGATGCATCAGGGCTTAAAACTGCAGGTGTGCCATACTTTTCCCATTCGCCGTTTTTGATATTTTCAACAGGTCCGTTATAAATCATCCATCTGCCGTCTTTTGTAATTCCCACCGGAATAACAAAGTACTTGCTCTGGTCAATATTTGAAATAATAGTTGATGCCGAAATTCTTGACACTTCATGTTCTGATGACTGTCCGCCAAAAAGTACGGCTATTGTTTTTTTGTTCAAAAAAATCCCTCTTTCTATATTATGCCATATATGGCCGTATATTTAAAAATACCCTAAATTATTATATTCACTTTACCCCATAAAGACAACAAAAAAATATTGAAAAAAGCCTTATTTACAAACTTTTCACACTTTAAAGCAGGTATTTTTGCCTATAACTGCGCAAAATAAAGATATCCTTATAAAATGCATATTTTTTTGTTGCTAAAACCCGCCCTAAAAACTATAATGTAATGTGGATATATGTAGAAAGAAAGAGGTAATTTATGAGATACGAAGGATCTGTATACAGACCGCCAAGTGAAGCAGGCAGTCTTATCATTCAGCTCACAATCGGATGTGCAAGAAACAACTGTACATTCTGCGCAATGTTTAAAGATAAAAAATTCAGAGTAAGAAAACTTGAAGATGTTGTTGAAGATCTTCTTATGGCCAGAAAATACTACAGCCGTATCAAAGTAAGAAGAATTTTCCTTGCAGACGGCGACGCTCTTATTGTTAAAACACCTGATCTTCTTTACATCATTGAAAAAATCAAAGAAATTTTCCCTGAAGTTGAAAGAATTTCAGCTTATGGTGCACCTGCAGATATTCTCTTCAAGACAGACGAAGAACTTAAAACTCTCCGTGAAGCAGGTCTTGAAATGATTTATATGGGCATTGAATCAGGTGACGACCAGGTTCTTAAAGACGTTAAAAAAGGTGCTACATCAGCCGAAATGATCGAAGCAGGCCTCAAGCTTAAAAGAGCAGGCATGGTTTCATCAATGACACTTATCTCAGGTCTCGGCGGCAGAAAACGTCTTGTTGAGCACGCAATCAACTCAGCAAAGGTTATAAGTGCAATCAAGCCTGAATACGTTGGTTTCCTTACACTTATGGTTGAACCGGGCACAGAACTTTACACAGACTGGAGAGCCGGCAAATTCGAGCTTTTAGGACCATACGAAGTTCTTGAGGAAATGAAACTTTTCATTGAAAACGTAGATTCTGAAGGTACTGTTTTCAGAGCAAACCACGCTTCAAACTATGTTCCTCTCAAAGGTACATTCAATCAGGATAACGAATATATGCTCAGACAGATTACTGCAGCACAGAAAGCAGGCAACTTCAGACCAGAAATATTCAGAGGCATCTAATTTTTCCGGGAGGCTCAAATGGCTGTTTTAGGTATTTTATCATTAGTGATTATTGCCTACGGTATAGTTACATGGGCATCAAACGGGCGTGCATATAACCTTTCGCTTGTTATGTGGATGCTACCGATATGGTTTATGTCAGCCATGGCCGGCAACAACACAGACATAAACGGTCTTGTTGTTTTGTTAGGCTTTCTGTTGTCATTTGAAACCATATTTGCTTCTTATGATGTCAACTTGTGGAACACACAGCTCAGAACCAAAGGCAAAGCTTTTGTATTGATTTCATACATCACAAACACTATATTCGCATTTTATTTTTCAATACAAAGTTATACCTTGGGATATATGCCGTTCATCAGCATTTTTGGCGGACTGGGCATATACATAAGCATTTTGTGGGCCATCGTTTTGTCTATCTGTGCATCCTATGCATTTATCACTACCGTAGACAGATATTTTTCAAAAAGAAAACAGTTTGTAATTATTAAATGTACACCTTTCAAAGACCTTGACAAATTCAGGATGAAGGTGCGAGGCATAAACGGTGTGCAAAATGGAAAGAACTTCACGTTTTATGCCACAAGAAAAGCCTATTCACTTATCAAAAACGAAAAGGCACTTATTATCGAACTGCGTGAAGGTGTTCTTGGAGGAATGTATTCTTCAGGACACAATTTATTTATCACAAAAAGCAGACAGTTAAAGCGTATCAATCGTATACTTTTCAGAAGAGGTGCCGTTGCTTTTGCAGCCACATTGGTAGTTGTTTTGTTCTTCTACCGTGTACTGCTTGGCATACGCTTTGAGCAGATGTTTTCTGCACTTTTCTGATTAACTGTTTGAATATAAAACCCAGAAAGGAGTTTTTACAATGAAAGAAGAAAGACTTGCTATTTTATCAATGGTTGAAAAAGGAATTATTTCAGTTGACGAAGCCGAAAGACTTTTTGTTGCTTTAAACAGTTCAGACAAAAACGACCTTGAAAAATTTATGGCTAAAAC
>JAFYQL010000002.1 GCA_017547125.1 Bacillota bacterium | reverse complement strand
GTCTTCAGGTCTCTTGTCCTTTGCAAAATTGCTGAGCATAGTTGATTTTGCTTCTTTAAGAATTCCGTGCAGCTCAGTAACAAGCATATCCTGTCTGTCAGCCTTTTTAAAGCCGTCATTAAGCGCGCCGAGAATAAGGCTGATAACGCTGAGCTTTTCATCAAACGATGCCACACGAAGTCTGTCAACATGCGCATCTTCAATTTCGCCTGCAAGAATACCGCTGATTGAGTAGTCTTTCTTATACTTGTTGTAAAGTTCAATATATCCTGCAAAATCCTTGGCGATTTTCTTATTCTGGATATACTGATAAATCATATCAAACTCAACCTTTTTGTTAAGCGCCTCATACGCAAACATCATTCTTGAAAGGTCTTCCCAGCCACGTGCTGTAACAAACATTTTGCCTTCAGCAGTATTTTTCACGCTATAGAAGTTTTCTTTTCTGATATCAAGGTATGAAATAATTGCATTATGAACATTCTGCTTAACGGCATATTCTTTCCACACATCGTAGTCTTCTTCAACGTCAATTTTCTTTACACGGTCAAGCGTTACAATGTCAAATTCTCTTACACTCTTGTTGTATTCCGGAGGGTTGCCCGCTGATACAATTATCCAGCCGTCAGGCACCTTGTGGCTGCCGAATGTCTTGTACTGAAGAAACTGAAGCATTGCAGGCGCAAGTGTTTCGCTGGCACAGTTGATTTCGTCGATAAAAAGAATACCTTCCTTAAGGCCGGTTTCTTCTATCATGTTGTAAACCGCTGCAACGATTTCACTCATAGTATATTCTGTTACAGAGTAGTTTTTGCCGCCAAATACTTTTTCTTCAATGTATGGAAGACCGATGGCACTCTGTCTTGTGTGGTGTGTGATTGTGTATGACACAAGACCGATATTGCATTCAGATGCAATCTGCTTCATAACTGCAGTTTTACCGATACCCGGAGGGCCCATAAGAAGCACAGGTCTCTGGCTTTCCACCGGTATGATATAGTCATCAAATTCATCTTTCATAAGATACGCTTCAATAGCGTTTTTAATTTCGTCTTTTGCTTTCTTTATGTTCAAAAGTCATTTCCCCTTTTAAATTCTTCTCGCCGCTTTATAAAATTCTTCGCTGTCCACCACAATTTCAACTGCCCATGGCGGAACACCGCTGTCGTCATAGTTTTCTGCCAGAAATACAAATGCAGTTTCGTATTTAGGCATTTTCTTCGGATACTTTCCGTAGCCGTCAGTAAAATATATAAGGCCCTTAAGGTCAGGTATTTTCTTTTCTTCGCAAAGACCATTTACATAGTCAAATGCAGGCACAAAGTCTGTACCGCCCATGCCCTTTATCTCAAAGCTGTCCATATATTTTTCAAACTCTTCACGGCAGGTAATTATCTGGTCTTCCTGCACCTTTGAGTCACACTGTATAAGATGAAGATTTATCTTTCTGAAGAAACTTTCGCTCTCACTTAAGATATTGTAGGTTTCAGAAAGGAAGCCTTTTATAAGTTCACCGCTGCAGCTTGCAGACGTATCAAGAACAATAACAAAATCTTCAACCTTCTTTGAATCCTTATACTCAAGAGACTCAATCAAAGGCATGTTTCCATACACCTTAAGACCGTATGTGTAGTAAATATAGTCATAACTGTCAAGGTCAAGCTTTGTAACCTCTCTGTTAACAGAAAAGCGTCTCAAAAACTCTTTGTAGTCATATCTCGGTCTGTTTTCAATACGCACATATTCCATAAGCGCACCGGCCTCGTCTGCCATTTCCTTTGAAAACGTATCCATATCCGTCTGAGTTTTTTCGCTTATATCTTTCCACTTGTCGTTAAAATCTTCTTTGTTGTGAATCTGCTTCTGTCCGGCTTTTTTGATATCATCAAAATACTCGGCTGTGCCGTTACCCTGGCTGTCGCCGTCACCGTCGCCGTCTTTTCCGTCCTTGCCGTCTCCGTTGCCGTCTGCACCCTCACCGCCGTCGTCAAAGTCGTTGTTTTCGTCATAAACCTTCCAGAAACTGTGGTCATCACGATAAAAAAGTCTTTCAAGGCGATGTATTTTTTCCCTGTCAATATCTTCGCTTTCAAGCCATCTGTAAATTGCTTCAGCATTGGCAGTTTTAAGCTTCGCCTTAAGTTCAGCATATATCTGTCTTTTTTCTGCACTCAGATTTTCCTTTATGTTGCGGTTGTTTATACTGTCAATTATGTTTTCAACAGCAATATCACAGCTTAGATTCCAGAGAGCCTCGTCTCTGTCGTCCTTGCCCACAACGTGACGAAAAATACAATGAAGAATGCTATGAAGATATATTCTTGATATAAGCCTTTCGTTTTCCTTGTATGCCGTCATAAGAAACGCAGGCGAATAGTACAGATAATATCCGTCTGTGCCCATAGTATCCGTTTCACCGCTTAAGGCATACTTAAGCCCGTCAAAGGCCATAGCAAGAAAACGCATAGCCATATATATTTTGCTTTTTGAAGTTTCCAGTATTCCGTCGCCCACCTGTGTGAGCTTGTAAATAATATCGTATTCCTTCATCAGATCACCAATTATAAATCAAATGTTTTTTTCTTCTTTCCAAACTTCTTGTGTTTAACATCAAGAAGATATGCAGAAATTTCACTGTTTCCGCTTTTTGATGCCATATCTATAGCATCATCAATATTTTCAGCATTGAATATTTCAAACTCGTCCATGCTTTCAATAACAGAAATATCTCCTGTTTTTGCAGCATATTCAACGGCTTTGTCTGCATTTTCGCTCACATATTTAACATATCCGTTTCTGCCTTCTTCATCAAGCTTGTATGGATACATAAGTCTGCAAAGTGCCATTTTTATAACAGTAGATGTTTTTTCTGCAAGCACCGCTCTGAAAAAGAAACTGTCATAAAGCTTGTAGTCAAACCCCTTGCTTTCAAATGCTCGTCTAAAAACTGCACCCGACCCGTGAGTGAGCGTGTTAAATCTCATTGCAGGTGCATTACCTATATATTCATCGCCAAATTCCGGAAGTATGAGCCTTGCATTCTGGTTTTTGAAAATAACCATAATTTCATTGTCGATGTTTGTAACAAGGTCAACCACGCCGCTGCAAAGCTTGCCATTTGTAACGATAACCACTTCCTTGAGACCATCGCAGTTTTTTATAAATCCGTCTGCTATAAATTCAACAGTAACCGGTATTTCTATTTTTTCAAGGGCACGGCAATTATAAAAACAATGGCTTCCAGTTTCAAGAAGACCATCAGGTATTATAAATTCCTTTATGCCTCTGCACTCGCAAAAAGCATAATCGCCTATAAGTTTAAGGTGCTTTGGAAAAACCACATCTGTTATAAACTTCATCCCTCTGAAGGCACTGTGGCCTATTTCAAAAACAGGCTTTTCGTTTATACAATCCGGAATTTTGACAAATTCGCTTTCGCCAATATATTTATCTATAACAATGTTTCCGTATTCATTTATGGAGTATTCAAAATTTTCAAAAATCATATTTTCTCCCATTTTAAAAAACAATATATATCCTTTTAAGTATAACCTTTGTGCATAGGATTTTCAAACAATTCCTGCCAAAAAATAAATATGTACCTTATTGTAAAATTCTGTTAGAATAAAACATATTATTTTTCTTAAAACGAGGTATCATTTATGTACAAAGGTGCATTATTTTTTGACTATGACGGCACTCTTATAGACAGAACCGAAAAAATATTCTATCCAACAGAAAAAACTATCAAAGCCCTTGAATATCTTCAGTCAGAGGGCTATATTGTATGCCTTGCCACAGGACGCAGCCTTTCATATATGCCTGAAACAGGTATAGATTTTGACTGTGTTATAACAGACAACGGCGGATATGTAGTGCACAAAAATCAGGTGCTT
>JAFYQL010000169.1 GCA_017547125.1 Bacillota bacterium | reverse complement strand
CCGTACAAGAGGAAAGAATATCGACAAAACCATTGAAGGCTGGCCAAGTGTACGTGCGGGCGAAGATAAAAACATTTATCCGTTCCAGCATAATGCAGATGTAATATTCAACTCATCAACTATATATGAACTTAGCGTGCTTAAAACACTTGCTATACCGCATCTTTTAAATGTTGATAAGTCCAGCGTGGCTTATCCTACTGCATCAAGACTTCTTAAGATACTTGATACATTGCTTGCTGCTGATGGTCAGTGCATACCGAATACATCAATAGTTAAAGAATTTGTTGGCGGAAGCGTATTTTAAGTTTGACAAAAGATAAGGAAATATGTTATGTTACCTTGGTGAGTAAGCCATACGATCGCCCTTCGGGGAGGAAAGTCCGGGCTTCATAGAGCAGGGTGCCAGCTAACGGCTGGTGAAGGCGACTTTAAGGAAAGTGCAACAGAAATAAACCGCCACGCTTGACGTGGTAAGGATGGAAAGGTGAGGTAAGAGCTCACCGCTCCTTCGGTAACGCAGGAGGCTCTGTAAACCCCACCCGAAGCAAGGCTGACTAAGCATATAGGCTGCTCGTCTCGCTTGAATAGCCGCATGATGACACTGGCGACAGTGTACCAAGATAGATGATCGTTTAATACAGAACCCGGCTTACGACTTGCTCACATTTATATGAAAAACTGGCGAAAACACATGGTTTTCGCCTTTTTTTATGTCTTTTTAAGGTATTTGTAATAGATTTTTGGGCAGATGTAGGGTATCATAAAAAAGACAGATTTTATTCAGGGGGAAACATATGAACATAAGAAGATTTCTTGCATTTTTAAGTATAGGAACAATGCTTTTTTCAACTTCTGCATTTGCAGATGAAAAAAGGGATGAAAATATAAATGATGTTGCAGTTGAAGCAGTGACAGAAATAAAGTCATGGAGCGAGTACTTTGTAATTTCTCATGCCTGCGGTGCCGTTGACGGAAGATGTGAAACAAATAGCCTTGAAGCCTTTGAACAGAATTACGAAAAAGGACAGAGGGTTTTTGAAATAGACTTTTCTCTTACACTTGATGAAAAACTTGTTGCAAGACACGATTTTGAGCAGAATTCATACTATGTTATGGAGCAGAGCTATTTCAGCAAGGTGCCTGTAATGATGTACGATAAGTTTATGAATACACCTATAAACTACAAGTACACACCGATGGATGCAGCAAAAATTGTTGAACTGCTTAAGACACATAAAGATGCCTATATCGTTACTGACAGCAAAAACACAGACAAAGGAACTGTTGAAAAAGAATTTCTTCTTCTTACAGAAGCCATAGTAAAAGGCGGAGATGCAGAGGTTTTTGACAGAGTGGTTGTTCAGCTTTATCATCCTGAAATGATTCAGTATGTTAAAAACACAGGACCGTATACAAACTTTATGCTCACCACATATCAGATTGCAAACCCTGATTTTTCAGTGCTTTCACTTTTCTGTAAGGAAAATGGTGTTGATGCAATAGTTATGCCGTACGAAGTGCTTACAAAAGAAAAGGCTGATACTATCCATAGTGCAGGGCTAGAGCTTTACACTCACACTGTAAACAGACTTTATGACACTAAAAAATATATGGAAATGTACGGAATTGATGGCATTTACAGTGATATAATAGTTGAAGAAGATATTAAATATATCACTGAAAAAACAACCGCTGAAACTGTAAAATAATAATGCTGAACAATAATGAACATTATTAACGTACTGATAAAATAACACAGAATATTTATGCAGTTATGCAAATATAATATACATAAATAAAATTTATAACCTATATTAAGCCAAATTATAAAAGCCTTGTTTCAAGGCTTTTTTTGGTTTATTTCTATAAAAATCAAGCGGAAGAATTATGCAAAAATACAGATAAATTTGGTTGATTTAAACAACAAAAAATGGTATACTTATTTCAATGTTTTTGATAAAGCAAAACAATGTTTTGGACAAAACAAAATTCGCAAAAAGCGGGAGGAATTAATTATGAAAAAATTAACAGGAATTATTGCCGGCGCTATGGCAGTTACACTTTTAGCAGCAGGATGTTCATCATCATCAGGTTCAGTTGATAGCATCAGACTTGCAACTGGTGGTACATCAGGTACATACTACGCATTCGGTGGCGTTGTAGGTCAGGCTCTTAGCGAAGTTACAGATATCGCATTTGACGTTCAGTCAACAGGTGCTTCAAAAGCAAATATCGGTCTTGTTGCAGACGGTGAAGTAGACATGGCTATCGTTCAGAACGACGTTATGGACTATGCTTACAATGGTACAGACCTTTTCGCAGGTGAAAAGACAGACGCTTTCTCATCAATGGCAGCATGCTACGCTGAAGTTTGCCAGATCGTTGCAGACCCATCAGCAGGTATTGACTCAGTTGACGACCTTGCAGGCAAGAGAGTATCAGTAGGCGACGCTGGTTCAGGTGTTGAATTCAACGCAGCTCAGATCCTTGGTGCTTACGGCATTACATTTGATGATATCCAGAAACAGAACCTTTCATTCGGCGACTCAGCTAACGCTATGAAAGACGGCAAAATCGATGCATTCTTCTGTACAGCAGGTGCTCCTACAACAGCTATTATGGAACTTGCAGCAACAAACGATATCACTATCCTTAGCGTAGACGGTGCAGAAGCTGAAAAACTTATTGCTGACTACCCATTCTACACATCATACGAAATTCCAGCTGACACATACGGCTTAGACAACGATGCAACAACAGTAGCAGTTAAAGCTACATTTATCGTATCAAATGACCTTTCAGAAGATGTTGTATACGAACTTACAAAAGCTCTCTTCGAAAACAAAGAAGAAATCGCAACAGGTCATGCTAAAGGTGCTGAACTTGATACAACATACGCTGTAGAAGGTGTTTCAGTTCCATTCCATCCGGGCGCAGAAAAATACTTCAAAGAAATCGGTGCTCTTAAATAATTAAAAAACATAACTTCAAAGGTGTTATTATAGCCGCAGCAGTGGTTGTTACTGTTGCGGCTGTGCTTGTTTTAAAACCGTTTGTGCCCGGAGATGATAAACTTGTATTGCGTGACGGTGACAGCAGAAAGATTTATGCACAGTATGATGCACCGGAAGGAACAAGATTTTCAGTGGCATTTATCCATTCGGTAAACAAAACTGAAGTTAAAGAAACATACGAAATTAAACAGGACGGTATTTACCTTCAGGAGTGTCTTTACTCAGGCTTTGGGGCTGGGGTGGCCACACAGGTTGAGGAAGGACAGATACTTACATATACTGAAGACGGAAGAATGCTAATTACGGGTTACAACATCAAAATTCCCGGTCTGTCTTATATAGTGGGAACGGTATCAGATCACGTTCTTGAAATTAATGGAGAAGAGATAAGTCTCAGAGAACTGTGCGGAAGAAATTCCGTGGTTCGTTTTGAATATAGATAAAGAGAGAGGGGAAAAAGATGTCAGAGTTTCTTGATAAAGAGAGAAAGAAAATTGTAGATGAAAACGAAAGAGAATTTCACGAAGAAATCGAAAGAGCTACTGAAATGCTTCATGAAGACGAAGCCAGAATGGAAGAAGTTCTTAAAGAATTTGACCGTGAAAGCAACACACGTCATTTTAGCGGCGTTCCAGAAATTTTAACAAAGGTTATGCTTATTCTTTTTTCATTATTTGCTTTATGGATGAACGTATTTTCATCACTTCCAGAGCAGATCAGAAGAGCATCATTCCTTGGTATCGTAATTTTTATGGCGTTCACACTTTATCCAATAAAGAAGAGCCATGCAAAACGTATGAATAAAATTCCATGGTATGATTTTATACTTGGTATTGTGGGTAGCGGATGCTATTTCTACTTTGTAATCAACTTCCAGGAAATCGTTAACAAAGCCGGAAGAATTACACAGCTTGATATGATAGTAGGTATCGTTGGTATTCTTATACTTTTCGAAATCTGCCGTCGTGTAGTTGGTACACCAATTATCATTGTTGTATCATGCTTCATTTTATACGCATTCTTCATTGCAGACTTCTCGCTTAAGAGAATTATTGCACACCTTTTCTACACAACAGAAGGTGTTATCGGTACACCAATCGGTGTTTGTTCAACATTCATTGTTCTTTTCATTCTGTTTGGTTCATTCCTTGACAAAACAGGTGTAGGACATTTCTTCATTGAAATTGCAAACTCAATTGCGGGCGCACAGACAGGCGGTCCTGCAAAGGTTGCAGTTATTGCATCAGCCCTTCAGGGTATGATTTCAGGCAGCTCTGTTGCCAACACAGTAGGTTCAGGTTCATTCACTATTCCTATGATGAAAAAGACAGGTTATCCGCCAGAATTTGCTGCTGCGGTAGAAGCTGCTGCTTCAACCGGCGGACAGATTATGCCGCCTATTATGGGTGCTGCTGCATTCCTTATGGCGGAAATGACAGGTGTTCCATACAGCAAAATCGTTATTGCTGCTATTCTTCCAGCATTCCTTTACTTCTCAGGCATTTTCCTTATGGTTCACTTTGAAGCAAAGAAACTTGGCCTCAGAGGTCTCAGCAAAGAAGATGTACCAAAATTCCTCTCACTTATGTTCTCTAGAGGATATCTTCTTCTTCCTCTTGTAGTTCTTGTATATTGTATGATGAGTGGTTTTACATCATCAATGTCAGCTGTATATGCTATCCTTACATCAATCATTGTTAGTATGTTCAGAAAAGACACAAGAATGACTCCTATATCATTATGCGAAGCCCTTGAAAACGGTGCAAGAAACACTATCGGTGTTGCTGTTGCCTGCGGTATGGCTGGTATGATTGTTGGTGTTGTTACACTTACAGGTCTTGGCCTTAAACTTGCAACAGGTCTTCTTACACTTTCAGGCGGCGTTACAATCATCGCACTTTTCTTCACAATGATTGCTTGTATCATTCTTGGTATGGGTGTTCCTACAACAGCTAACTATGTTATCATGGCAACAATCACAGCGCCAATCGTTATCAAGCTTGGTATCCCTATGATGGCTGCCCATATGTTTGTATTCTACTTCGGTATCGTTGCAGACATTACTCCACCGGTTGCTCTTGCAGCTTATGCCGGCAGTGCCATAGCTCATTCGGACCCTATGAAGACAGGTATCACAGCAACAAGACTTGCTATCACAGCCTTCATCATTCCTTACGTATTTGCATTTAACCCAGATATGCTTCTTGTAGATGGTTCATTTGCACAGGCTATCATCATTTCGGTATCAGCACTTGTTGGTATGATGGGTATTTCAGCCGGTATGGAAGGCTTTGTTGAAAGTAAACTTAATGTAATTCAGAGAATTCTCTGCATCGCAGGCGGTCTTCTTATGATTATACCTGGTACTATTACTGACGGTTTAGGTATTGTACTTTTAGCTATCACATTTGTACCACAGTATATGCATAAATTTAAAAAAGCATAAAAAATAAGGCGAGGTATTAAAACCTCGCCTTTTTGTTTTGGCAAAATAAAAAAAGCAACCCGAAGATTGCTTTTGCTTTCAATTATCTGCCTTTTCCTTTTGCGATATATGTTAAACCAAGAAGTAAGAAAATGGCACCGCAGATTGCGAACATAGCGTTGTCGCCTAAGTAAGCTGCGATCATAAACATAGTGCCTGATGCACAATGGATAATACCTGTAGTTATTGGACTTCTCATAAAACAGCCTTCTTTCCTTTAAGTTTATGTAATAAAAAATTACACACATTATATGTATAATACCACAATTGGAAGATAGTTACAACAACTGACAAGAAAAACCTTTAACTTAAGTGCAGTTGTGCATAATAAGTTTTTATGATAAAATTATAAAAGTATGTTTGTATAAAAAAGAAAGAGGTGTGTTAAATGGATGAAATAACAATGATGATGCTTGATGACGATATTATGGAATGTACTGAAATGTGGAACAAGTATTCATTTGACGCCCAGAGAATGAGCGGACTTTTTGATATGCTTATGCTTCGCTACGGCGGTATAATAGAAGATTTTTCAGAAGGACTTGAAGTTGTTACTGCATTTGAAGACAATTCGCTTAAAAGTGAGCTTTATCGCAAAAATGTAAAGCTTCTTCTTACAAGAATGGAAAACTTCAGAAAAAACGGCTACAGCAATGAAGGCCTTAAAGAGTTTTATATAAACACAGGTGTTAAAGGCGGAATTGAAGACATAACATTTAACGAAGGTAGAAAAATGGTTATGGACAACGAATATATGAGTGCTGCTGAAAAGAATGAAATTATAAACAAGTTTGATGAAATGGAAACTATTTTCCTTACACCTGATACAAAGAGAAATAAGTGGGAAAAAATGAGACCATACGTTATGTGGGCAACAGGCAAGGATGCTGACACTGCCATGATAGCTCTTTCATTAGTGCTTAAAATTAACTGATTATGATTAAACTTATAGCAAGCGATATGGACGGCACGCTGCTTGATGGCAGAAAGAAATTGCCGGATGACATATACGATGTAATTGAAAAACTTTATAAAAAAGGAATACTGTTTGCGGCGGCAAGCGGCAGACAAATGGCAAGCCTTGAAAAGCTTTTTTTTCCTGTTAAGGATAAGGTTGTATTTATTGCGGAAAATGGCGGATATGTGAAGTTTCGTGATGAAGAGATATTTTCGGATGCTATGGACAAGGCCCTTGTAAGGGATATGGTGCTTAAGATTTCGGACAGGCCAAACTTCAGATTTTTGCTTGAAGGAAAAGAATGCGCATATACCGACCACATAACTATGTATAAGGCTATGACAAGCAGTCGTTTTAACTATAACGTAAAGCTTGTTGAAAACAGTGCCGATGTGTATTTCATAGATGATGAGTTTGTTAAAGTGGCACTTTCTGATGTAACAACATCACATAGACTTGATTTTGATGAAATGCACTATTTCTTCAATGACAGGTGTACGGCAGTTTTGTCGGGGGATAATTGCCTTGATTTTCAGAATTTCGGGGTAAATAAAGGCAGTGCCATAAGGAAAATAAAAGAAAAATTTGGATTTGCTGCTGATGAGATAATGAGCTTCGGGGATAATTTCAATGACCTTGAAATGCTTGCTGAAAGCGGACACCCATTTGTTATGGGCAATAGCAGTGAAGAAATGAAAGAAAAATCAAAAGCAAATATAATAGGCACAAATGATGAGTATGCCGTTACGGCAACTATCAGAAAATTTGTTTTAGAGGTATAAAAATATGAAAAAAGCGGCAAGTTATGCTCTTGGCTGCAAGGTTAATCAGGTGGAAAGTGAAGCCATAGCTGAGGCCTTTGCCGAAAGAGGATACGAAATAGTTGATATAAATGATAAGGCTGATGTGTATGTTATCAACACATGCTCTGTCACAAACCTTGGCGATAAAAAGAGCCGTCAGCTTATCAGAAAAGTGAAGAGAGTAAACCCTGAAGCAGTTGTTGTGGCTGTGGGCTGCTATGCACAGACTGCACCTGACGATATAAAGACTATTGAGGGTGTAAATATAATACTTGGTACAAAGGGCAGAAACGAGATAGTTGACTATGTTGAAAACTATACTGAAGAAAAGGGTGTTCAGTGCCTTGTTGGTGAAATTATGCACGAAAGAGATTTCGAGCCTATTTCTGTGCATAAGCTTGCGGGAAGAACAAGAGCTTACCTCAAAATTCAGGACGGATGCAGTCAGTTTTGTTCATACTGCATAATTCCTTATGCAAGAGGCCCTATCAGAAGCCGTGATGAAGAAGAAGTTTTAAGTGAAGTAAGAACACTTGCTGAAAATGGATTTAAAGAAGTTGTGCTTACAGGCATTCATGTTGCAAGCTACGGAAAAGACCTTAAAACAACAAATCTTCTTCAGGTTATCAAAAAGGTTCATGAAATTGACGGCATTGAAAGAATAAGATTAAGCTCTATTGAGCCTAATATTGTTACTGAAGAGTTTGCGGCAGAAATGGCTGCACTTCCAAAGGCGTGCCATCATTTCCACCTTTCACTTCAGAGCGGATGCAACAAAACTCTCAAGGAAATGAACAGAAAATATACTGCTGAAAAATATACTGAAGCAGTTGAAATATTAAGAAAACATATGCCTGATGTGGCAGTGACAACTGACATTATTGTTGGCTTCCCTGGCGAAACAGATGAAGACTTTGAAGAATGCTATGCCTTTGCTGAAAAAATCGGATTTGCAAAAATTCACGTTTTTCCATATTCACCAAAAAGAGGTACACCTGCTGCAGCAAGAAAAGACCAGGTTTCTCCACAGAAAAAGGATGAAAGAAGCGAAAAGCTTATGGCTTTAAGCGACAAAATGGCAGAAGATTTTATAAACGGATATGTTGGAAAACCAATGCCGGTTCTTTTTGAACAGTGCCACGAAAACGGCACTTATGAAGGCCATACATCAAACTATATAAACGTTACAGTTAAGAGTGATATGCCTCTTAAAAACGTAATTAAAGATGTTATTATTGAATGTTGCGAAAAGGAAAAGGCCTTTGGCCGTGTTTAAAAAAATTTGCAAACTAAGGATATATATATTATCATATTAGTAAGCAATGTATATTAAATATCAAGAGGTGAGGGTCATGGACAATCTTAACTATACTATGAAATTTAATTCTAATATCAAAGAAACTGACAGCGAAGCTAAAAAAATACTTACTGCAGTTTATGATGCGCTTGTGGAAAAAGGATACAATCCAGTAAACCAGATTGTAGGATATATTCTTTCCGGAGACCCTACTTATATCACAAGCCACAACAACGCAAGAAGCCTTGTAAGAAAGCTTGAAAGAGACGAACTTCTTGAAGAACTTGTGGACAGCTATATCAGAAACGATATTAAAAGGTGAGCATTTTGAGAATACTTGGTTTGGACTACGGAGATAAAACTGTTGGTGTTGCAGTGAGCGACCCTTTTGGCTGGACTGCACAGGGCGTTGAAATTATAAGACGTAATTCCCCGGTGGAATATAAGCAGAGCCTTGGAAGAATTTCCGAACTTATATCAGAATATGGTGTTGAAAAAATAGTTCTTGGATTTCCGCGCAATATGGACGGCAGTGAAGGCCCAAGGTGTGAAAAAACTTTGGCCTACAAGGAACGTCTTGAAAAAAGATTTAAGCCTATGGAAGTTATTTTGTGGGACGAAAGACTCAGCACTGTGGCTGCTGACAGATATATGATGTCTGCCGAAATGGACCATTTTGAAAGAAAAAGTGTTATCGACAAAATGGCGGCTGTGTTTATTCTTCAGGGCTATCTTGATTCTGTGCGTAACGAGGCAGAAAAAGAAGAAGAGGAAGAATATGACACCATTGTGCTTGAAGATGATGACGGCACAGAAACAGAATACGACATAACAGATGAGGCTGAAGAAGACGGCACAGTTTATATATTTGTGCGTGCAAGCGGCAAAAAAGACGGTGCGTGGCTTATTCTCAAAGAAGTTGAAGATGAAGACGGCGACATCTGCTATGAAGAGGTTGAAGACGAAACTGAGCTTGAAAAAGCTAAAAAAATATTTAATAAAGCATAAATTAATGTTAAAAAGGAGATAATTATTATGGCATTTGAAGAAGATTTTGTAGAAGAATTTGATACAATTTTACTTACAGACGAAGATGGTATCGAAACAGAATTTATGATTATCGATTCTCTCGAATACGACGGAAACAAATACATTCTTGTACTTGAATCAGCACTTATCGATGATGAAGACGCTGAAGCTATGGTACTTAAGAAAATTGCTGAAGATGGCGAAGAAGACAGCTACGAACTTATTGAAGACGATGAAGAATTTGATAAAGTTGCTGACCTTTTTGCTGCCCAGGGTGAAGATTACGACGTAGAAGTTGAAGAATAATTTTACTGTCTCTATCTGAAATAAAAATGCGTATCATTGGATTTGTTCGAAAAGATATGATGATGATACGCTCTTTTTTGATGTTTAAATTAAACTATGTACGGACAAAAATTTAATAGAAAAGGAGGAGTTTTTTTGGCTGCAAAAAAACCTAAACTTAAGGTGATATCTCTCGGCGGACTTCAGGAGATCGGGAAAAATATGACAGTTTTTGAGTATGGTCAGGATATCATTGTAGTTGACTGTGGTTTGGCATTTCCAGAGGAAGAAATGCTAGGTATAGATATGGTTATACCTGACGTTACTTACCTTGTGAAAAATATAGACAGAGTAAGGGGTATAATTCTTACCCACGGACATGAAGACCATATTGGCGCACTCCCTTATATTTTAAGAGAGCTTAATGTGCCGATTTACGGAACAAGACTTACAATCGGCCTTGTTGAAAACAAACTTAAAGAACATTCTCTTATGGATACAACAAAGAGAAATGTGGTTATGGCAGGCGAAACAATACGTCTTGGTGCTTTTGATGTGGAATTTATACACACAAACCATTCTATTGCAGATGCAGTTGCACTTGCAATTCATACACCTGTGGGTGTTGTTGTTCACACAGGCGACTTTAAGGTGGACTACACACCTATTGACGGAACACCTATTGATATTCTCAGATTTGCTGAACTTGGAAAAGAAGGAGTACTTCTTCTTTTAAGCGACAGCACAAATGCATCAAGACCTGGCTTTACTATGAGTGAAAAAACAGTTGGCGGTGTGTTTGACAGAATATTTGATGAGACACCGGACAACAGAATTATGATTGCTACATTCTCTTCAAATATCCATCGTATACAGCAGATTATAAATTCTGCCGTAAAACATAACAGAAAAATTGCAATCATCGGCAGAAGTATGCTTAATGCCGTAAAAACAGCAGTTGAACTTGAATATCTTACAATGCCTGAAAATACACTTATTGATATTTCAGAGGTTAAGGATTACAGTGACCACGAGCTTGTAATTATCACAACAGGTTCACAGGGTGAGCCTATGAGTGCTCTTTCAAGAATTGCTGCATCTGAACACAGACAGATTGCAGTTAAGCCTGATGACAAGATTATTTTCAGTTCATCAAGTATACCTGGAAATGAAAAAATGATTTCAAAGGTAGTTAACGAGCTTATCAAAAAAGGCGCAGATGTTGTATATGAAGGTATGGCAGATGTTCACGTTTCAGGTCATGCCTGTCAGGAAGAACAGAAGCTTATGCTTACACTTACTCAGCCTAAATATTTTATGCCTGTACACGGCGAATATGCACACCTTATGAGTCATAAGGAAACTGCTATAAGCCTTGGCATGGATAAGAAAAATGTGTTTGTAATGGCTATCGGCGAGGTACTTGAACTTACAGAAGACAGCGCTAAGGTAAACGGAACTGTTAAATCAGGCCAGGTGCTTATTGATGGCCTTGGCATTGGTGACGTTGGCAATATCGTTCTTCGTGACAGAAAGCATCTTTCAGAAGACGGCCTTATTGTTGTGGTTGTTGCCATCGACAAGGTGGACGGCTTTGTAATTTCAGGTCCTGATATTATTTCAAGAGGTTTCGTATATGTAAGAGAAAGCGAAGACCTTATGGAAGGCGCACGTCAGGTTGTTGCCGAAGTTCTTCAGGAATGTGAATTCAGAAACACACCAAGCTGGAGCTACATGAAAAACACAATTAAAGAAGAGCTTAAAAATTATGTATGGCAGAAAACAAAGAGAAGTCCTATGATTTTGCCTATTATTGTAGAAGTATAAAAATTTTATCCCCCAAACAAGATTTGGGGGATTTTTTGTTTGGTAAAAAAATAGACAAATCATTGATTATTGTGTATACTTTAAGTTGACTTATTATGTGACAATGGCGAAGGAATGACCAAAATGGCAGAAGCAGTATCTTCTATAAAACAAAAACTTGATACAAGCACAGTTGCTCATCTTGACAATTTCATCGAAGAATACAGAAACGATGAGAGAAAAAGTGTAATCAAACTTGTGGAAACAGCACAGAAACGAAAGCAGGCATACTTTGATGAAATTGAACGTCTCAAAGAGATTTCAAAGTATGAGGCGCGTCTTTACAGCAAAGGCTGTGTATATGTTGCCGGAGTTGACGAAGTGGGCAGAGGGCCTCTTGCAGGGCCTGTGGCGGCTGCCGTGGTTATACTTAAGGAAAATGACCTTATAGAAGGAATAAACGACAGTAAAAAGCTTAGCGCCAAAAAAAGAGATGAACTCTATGACATAATCACAGAAAGAGCAGTTGACTGGGCAGTGGCTATGGTTTCCCCTGAAGAAATTGATGAAATAAATATTCTTCAGGCTACATACAAGGCTATGAGAGAGGCTCTTTCAAAGCTTAAGGTTAAGCCAGACCATCTTCTTGCCGATGCTGTTACAATTCCGCTTATTGATGTTGAGCAGACAGCCATTATAAAAGGCGATGCAAAAAGCATTTCAATCGGTGCGGCAAGCATCATTGCCAAGGTTACAAGAGACAGAATGATGGCTATGTATGACGAGCTTTATCCTGGATATGGCTTTGCTGAAAACAAAGGCTATGGCTCTGCCGAGCACATAAAAACCATTAAAGAAAAGGGTATCTGCCCGATCCACAGAAAATCATTTGTAAAAAACTTTATCTGATATGGAAGAAAGAAAAGAAAACAGAGCAAAAGGGAATAAGGGCGAAAGCATAGCGGCAAAGCAGATGCTTAAAAAAGGCTATGAAATACTTGATACAAACTTCTGCCGTAAGGGCGGAGAAATTGATATCATTGCGAGAAAAGACGATATCGTTGTTTTTGCAGAAGTAAAGTACAGAAAAAGCCTTGAAAACGGAATTCCCTGTGAAGCTGTTGACTTAAGAAAACAGAAAAGAATAATTGAAACTGCTAAAAAATATATTGATGAAAAAAATCTGTATGAAAGCAGTTTCCGTTTTGATGTGATAGAAATAGTTGAAACAGACAGAATTTATATGCGTCACATAGAAAATGCTTTCTGGGAGATGTGATATAATGAAGATTGCTGAAAATGGCGGTGTTAAATACTGCGTTTTTGAAAATATAGAAAAAACAGGTCTTGTAAGCCACTCATTTACCACAAAGGTGGGCGGTGTGAGTGAAGGTGTATATGGCAGCCTTAATGTAAGCTATACACGAGGCGATGACAGGGCAAATGTTGATGAAAACATAAAAAGAATATGTAACTGTATGGAGGTTGAAAGCAGAAACATTGTCTGCGGACATCAGATACACGGCAAAAATATTCTTAAGGTTACAAAAGATGATATAGGCAGAGAAGGAATAACTGAGTTCGACGGTTTTATGACCAATGAAAAAGGCATTGTTCTTTCAACATTCCATGCGGACTGCGTGCCTGTATATCTTGTGGATACCGAAAACAAGGCAATTGCAATGGTTCATTCCGGATGGAGAGGCACAGTGCAGAAAATAAGCCTTGAAGCTATAAAAAAAATGGGCGAAGAATACGGCACAAAGGCAGAAAATATTGTTGCGGCAATAGGTCCTTCAATAGGCCAGTGCTGTTTCCAGGTGGATATGCCTGTAATAAAAGAATTCAAAGCGGCATTTGATTTTGCTGATGAATATATAATTAAGGATGAAAAAAGGGTCGGTCATTTTATGCTTGACCTTTGGGGTGTCAACAAACGTATGCTTGAAGAGGCAGGCGTTCGTGACATCGAAGTTACTGACAAATGCACTATGTGCAATGAAGAACTTTTTTATTCTCACAGAAGAATGGGAAATGACAGAGGAAGTATGGCGGCGTATATCTGTTTAAAATAAGGAGACATTATGGAACTTAACAAAAGAACCATAGGAAAAGAAAAAAAGGAAAATATAATAATTAAGGTTGAACGTGACAGTATTGCTGAAGAGCTTGGCATTGAGCCGGGCGATATTCTTCTTTCTGTAAACGGAAAGAATATCGAAGACGTATTTGACTATCGTTTTCTTATAAATGACGAATATGTTGAACTTGAAATAAAGACTCTTCAGGGCGAAATATGCAAGGTTGAAATAGAAAAAGAATACTAAT
>JAFYQL010000168.1 GCA_017547125.1 Bacillota bacterium | reverse complement strand
CTGTTCATAATCTCTTGGGCTTCTTGTTGTTGCTGAAACTGAGATTACAAAGTTTTCGTCTTTGATAAGTTCTTCAACAACTGTGCCTTTTCCTGAACCTGATGTTCCTGAAATAATCATAAGTAAACCTTTTTTGTTCATTGTTCCAACTCCTGTTCTTCTTCACTCTTACTCAATGTTCTGTATCTGTTCTCTGATTTTTTCAATTTCTGTTTTAAGTTCTATTGTTGCGTTTGTAATTGTTATGTCGTTGCTCTTTGATGCTGTTGTGTTTGCTTCTCTGTTCATTTCCTGAACAAGGAAGTCAAGCTTTCTGCCTATGCTGCCTTCAGATTCAAGTATTGATTCAAGCTGCTTAAGATGGCTGTACATTCTTGTAAGTTCTTCGTCGATACAGCATTTGTCAGCAAAAACTGTGATTTCTGCAGCCATTCTCTGTTCATCAACCATCTGCTTTTCAATAAGTTCAGCAAGACGAGCAGTGAGTTTTTCTTTATATTCTTCAACAACAAAAGGTGATCTTTCTTTGATTGAATCTGTAATTTCTCTGATTTTCTGATTCTTTGCAAGTATATCTTTTTTAAGGGCTTCACCTTCAACTTCTCTCATATGGATGAAGTTTTCGATTGCTTCGTTTAAAGCAACTTCAAGTGTTTCCCAAAGAACATCGCTTTCTTCCTCAACCTTTTCAACTGTAAGAATTTCAGGAAATCTTGCCACAAGGTCAAGTGTGTTGCCGCTTGTAAGGCCAAAGTTTTCTTTTAAAACATTAAGCTTTTCAACATAGCTCTGTGCAAGGCTTTCGTTAAGCTTTACCTCAACATCGTCGCCTGCTTCCATTGAGTAGTTGATGAAAACATCTGTTTTGCCTCTGTATATTTTCTGTGAAACTGCTTTTTTAATTTTATCTTCAAGACTTATCATAAATCTTGGAAGTTTGATTGAAATGTCGTTATATCTGTGGTTTACAGATTTGATTTCTACTGTAAATTTACGGCTGCCGTTTTCGTATTCACCTTTTCCGTAGCCTGTCATACTTCTTATCATTTTTTTCAGTCCTTTTTATACTCAAATATTACCATAGTTATCTATGTTAATTTTATAACGATGCACGCGCAATAGTCAAGTATAATGCATTTATTTCTTTAAAAAAATGCTTATAAATGCTATACTTTTAGGTACATAATTATGTATGGAGGTAGTTTAATTATGGCATTTGACGGAATCGCTGTCAGCTCAATAGTTAGCGAACTTAAAAACGCCCTTCTGGGCGGAAGAATAGATAAAATATATCAACCCTTAAAGGACGAAATCATATTTTCGGTGCGTGCAAACGGCACAGGCAAAAAGGTGCTTCTTTCTGCCAACCCAAGCCATCCGAGAATTCATTTTACACAAATTCAGAAGGATAACCCTATGACTGCGCCTATGTTCTGCATGGTTCTCAGAAAGCATATTGCAGGCAGCAAAATAACAAACATCTATCAGCCTGACTTTGAAAGAATGGTTGTTATTGAAGCTGAAGGCCTTAACGAAATGGGCGATATGTGTGCCAAAAAGCTCATTATCGAAATCATGGGCAAGCACAGCAACATCATACTTGTTGACGAAAACGGAAGAATACTTGACTCTATCAAAAGAATTTCCCACGACACAAGCTCTGTCCGTGAAGTTCTTCCAGGCAAGGAATATTCCCTTCCTCCTTCACAGGGAAAACTTAATCCCCTTGAAGCAGATTTTGATACATTCAAAAAACTTGCAGAAGAAAAAACAGGCCTTAAAACAGTTCAGTTCATATATCAGAACTATACCGGCATAAGCCCTGCATCTGCATCAGAAATTGCATACAGAGCAGGCATTGATGCATCAGCAAGAATTGAAGAACTTACAGAAAAGGATATCGAAAACCTTTTTTCATCCTTCACTGCTGTTTTCAGCGACATAAAGAACGAAAAATATTCACCGCAGATAATATATCAGAGCGAAACTGGAAAGATTGTTGATTTTTCAGTTATCGATATGACACAGTACGGCGGATATACCTTCAAAAACTTTGAAGATGTTTCAACTCTTTTCGAAAACTTCTATCACGAAAGAGACAAGGCATATCACATTGCGCAGAAGGCTCACGATATGCACCGTATCGTGCTTTCAAATATCGAAAGATGCGTCAAGAAAAAAGAAATACAGATTAAAACTGAAGCCGACACAAAGGATATGGATATCTGGAAACTCAAAGGCGAGCTTATAACAGCCAACATATATGCTGTTGAAAAAGACGCAAAGGTACTTAAAGCAATCAACTACTACGAAGAAGATATGCCTGTGATTGAAATTGCCCTTGACCCTACTCTTTCTCCTGCAGAAAATGCACAGAGATATTACAACAAATACAACAAGGCAAAGCGTACCCTCGCCGCTCTTGAAGTTCAGAAAAAACAGAATGATGAAGAGCTTGCATATCTTGAAAGCGTGCTTACAGCCATTGAAATGTGTACAGATGACGCAGACCTTAAGGACATCAGAGATGAACTTACAGAAGAAGGCTTCATGAAGAAAAAATATACAAAAGGCAAAGCACCAAGAACAAAAAAATCAAAGCCTATGCATTTTGTTTCTTCTGACGGCATTGATATCTATGTTGGCAAAAGCAATCTTCAAAATGACGAGCTTACTCTTCGCTTTGCACAGAGCACAAATATATGGCTCCATACAAAAAATACACCTGGCTCACATGTTATCATAGTGGTTAACGGCCTTGATGAACTTCCTGACAACACACTTCTTGAGGCTGCAAACCTTGCGGCATATTATAGCAAGGCAAAAGACGGTACACTTGTTGCAGTTGACTATGCCTTAAGAAAATTCGTACGCAAGCCTAACGGAGCAAAGCCTGGTATGGTAATTTACGACCACAACTACTCTGTTTACATCACACCTGATGAAGAAAAAGCAAAAAATATGACCGTTGCCGAATAAAAAGGAGGTGCCGTTATGCTTTTTAAAAACATAAACTATCTTTCACCTGAAGGAAAACTTGTTAAAAATGCCTATGTGCTTACAGAAGGCGAAATAATAAAATATGTCGGCAAGGATATGCCACTTACCGACACAAAAGACATTTATGACGGCACTGACAAACTTCTTCTGCCCGGCTTTGTAAACACTCATTGCCATGTGCCTATGGTTATTATGCGCGGTCTCGGCGGAAGCCTTCCCCTGGACAGATGGCTCAGCGAAGCAATATTCCCGACAGAAGCAAAGCTTGATGCAGAAGATGTGTATTATGGTGCACTTCTTGGCATTGGCGAAATGATAAAAAGCGGTATTACAAGCTTTAACGATATGTACTATTTCAGCAACAGAATCTGTGATGCCGTGCTTGAAAGCGGAATAAACGCAAACATTGCAATGGACGGCTTTGCCTTTGACCCTGCAATGAACAGTAGATTTTCAATAGAAAAAAACGCACTTACAGACCTTTTCGGTGCATATAACGGCAAGGATAACGGCAGACTCAAAATTGATATGTGCATTCACGCAGAATACACCACAACACATGTAAGATGCCTTGCCTTAAGCAATATCGCAAAAGAGCTTG
>JAFYQL010000167.1 GCA_017547125.1 Bacillota bacterium | reverse complement strand
CAAGGTATGTATTCAGAGCTTCAAGGTAATTTACTATGCTGTTTTTTTCAAAAGAAACTTCATATTTTTCTTCAAAGGCACTGTACGGTATAGACTTTCTTCCTCCCGCTTCTGCTTCGCTCCAGAATTTACTGAGCACTTCCATAGGCAAAAAGAAATATTTTCCGTATGCAGAAAAATGCACCAGAAGAAAAGCTACTCCATTTTGTCTGTTAAAATCCTCCATAAACTCTATCTGATGACGGTGGATATTCTGAATCGGAAGACTCTTCTGACCTGTTTCCTTTGCATCAAAACAAATGGCTACTCCCTGGGCCACGCCCATATAGTCAACAGTTGATTGCTTGTCAAAATAAGCAAGGGTTATTCTTTTATCCTTGTCCAGCTGAACAGGCGTAATAGGCGTAGGTATTTTCTGTATAATGGCAAGGCCGTTTCGTCTGTACAATTCATTTGTAAAGTTTATAACGTCTTCAAAGGCACTGCCTCTTAAGCCTCTTGAGTTCCAGTATCCCATTTCATTTCTCCGTTTTCATAAGTTCAATTGCTTTTACTGCCGTGTTTTTGAGAAGTTCATTTTCACTTTCAACAAAAGGCAGAACAAGCTTTTCCGCATCTTTATGTCTGCTGTTTGCGGCGCAGACTATAGCATTTCTTTTGATAACTGCATTTCCTCTCCAGAAAATCGCCGTATCTCCATAAACCTCCTTAAATTCTCTGTTGGAATAAGAAAGAAGCTTTTCCAATGACGGCGCATAGTCTTCAGCACTGCCAGTCCACCTTTCGGTCGGCGCATTTAAAGGACACGCCATCTGACATCTGTCGCAGCCGTAGATGCTGTTTCCCATAAGACGCATTTCATCTCCTGTAAGTTCTCTTTTAAGCTGCGATATATAAGAAATGCACTTTGTCATATCATAGCCATCACCAAGCGCGCCTGTAGGACAAGCCTTTACACACACACCACAGCCTGTGCATACGTCATTTTTCGTCTCTTTGACTTCAAGCTCAAGATCAGTAATGATATAGCCAATAAAAACTGCCGAACCGCCATTTTTCGTTACAACACAACCATTTTTGCCTGCATTGCCCAGTCCGCTGCGCATTGCCACTGCCCTGTCACTTAACGGACCCGTATCTGTGTATGCTTTATAGTTAAAATTATATTCTTTTTTAAGTTCTCCCGCCAGTTTTTCGAGTATTTCCATTACTTCTTTGTGGTAATCTCGTCCCACTGCAGCAGCAGATATCCTTCCCCTTAAAATGCCGTCATCAATGTTTTCAAACTCTCTGCTATAGCTTACGGCAACTGCAATAATGCTTCTTGCATTTTCAAGGCTCAGCTCAGGGTTTATTCTTTTTTCAATATCACTTTCAGCAAAGCCTTTAAGAGATGCCGACACACTTTCAAAAGTCTCTCTAAGTTCTTCAAAGCTTACAGCAGAACAAATCCCTATATCCGTTATTCTGTTTTCTTCAGCAAACTTACTTATTATTTCTTCTGCCTTCATATATTTCCCTTAATTCGCTTATGGTCACAAACTCTATACCACTGTTTTCAAGTCCGTCCTTCATCTCATCTATCGCTTTCGCAGTAATGCTTCCGCCTTCAGGACCGACGTGACCTATTGCCACTGCATAGCCTTCCTTCAGCGCAATCTCTCCCACCTGTCTGAGACGATTTTTAATTTCGTTTATATCGTCGGTGCTATCCAGAAAAATATCTCTTTCAAACACAATAACATCGTTTTCATCACAGACCTTTTTCCCCAGGGATTTTGCCGTAGTTTTTGAATCAACAAAAACAATGTCTTTTTCCTTAACCGCCTTAACTACTGCACTAAGACATCTTTCATTTTCCATAATAGCAGAGCCCATGTGATTGTTCAACCCTGCCGCTCCTTCAAGGGTTTTCATTGCCTCATCAACAAGCAGATGTATCTCGTCATCTGTCATATCACAGAAAACCCCTTTGTCGCCAACCCACGCTTTTTTGCCCGTAAGGCTCTCCATAGGCATGTGAACCATATAATCCTTACCGGCAGTTTTCACCCTTTTCAAATCTTCTTCCGCTTTGCTGCTGAACGGCATTATGGCTGCCGTAAAATCCACATCAAGACCAAGCATTTCTTCAGTGCCATCTGCACCATAGCCAAAGTCATCTATTATTATGGCAAGATATCCTTTTTCCATCTCGCCAAAAACCCTCTCACTATTTTTATTCTCAGCAATACTTATACCCAAAACCAGCCCGCACAAAACAACTGCAGCAAAAAACTTTCTTCTCTTAAACATTCCGCACCGCCACACTTATTTACTATATGTTTATTTTTCCACCCGTTAAATTATCCTTACAAAAAACAAAACCCCTGTCTTTCAACCAGGGGTTTGCTCTGCTGTTTCCAGCGTGAATAAAGGGGAGGGATTTATCTATCATTATGGAGGAATTTATTTTTGTGGTGTGAAAATCACGTTTTCATCTTCGGCAGTCACTGTTACTGTGTCGCCTTTTTTAAATCCGCCGTCAAGGAAGCTTTCGGCAAATTTATCTTCAATTTTGCTCTGAAGCGCACGTCTGAGAGGTCTTGCACCATATGCGGGGTCAAAACCTTCTTTTGCAATAAGTTCAACTGCACTGTCGGCAAATTCAACTGTAATATCCATATTTTCCTTAATTCTGCCTGTAATTTCTTTGGCCATCAGCTTAACAATATCTCTGATGTTTTCTTCATTAAGGGCATGGAATACAATTATATCATCAATTCTGTTAAGGAATTCAGGTCTGAAAAGCTTCTTCACCTCATCCATAACATTTCTCTTCATTTCTGTGTAGTCTTTTGTTTTACTGTCATCCGTTGTGAATCCAAGACGCTTAGGGGCAACAATATTTCTCGCACCTGCGTTTGATGTCATAAT
>JAFYQL010000166.1 GCA_017547125.1 Bacillota bacterium | reverse complement strand
TACATATGCTCCCTTGCCCTTTTCAACTGCCTTTGCAACATCTTCAGTAAGGGTAGAAGCCCAATTAATGCCGTCTACTATCTTTCTTGAACCAAGAAGTAATGCACAAATTGCAAGCTCTTTTACAGCATTTGCATTTGCACCGGGTGTGTTGAATACAACTATGCCCTCGTTTGCACACTTTTCAACGGGTATGTTGTTTACCCCCGCACCTGCTCTTGCTATTGCAAGAAGCTCTTTGTCAAATTCCATTTCGTGCATGGATGCACTTCTTACCATGATGGCTTGGGCTTTTTCTACGCCCTCGCCTACATTATAAGCATCCTTGCAGAATATGTCAGTTCCGCACTTGGCAATTTTGTTAAGTAATTTTACGTTATACATTTTAGTTTCTCCTAATAATTAGTTTATGTAACGCAGGTACGGTCGCTTCTTGAAAGAAGCTCCGCAAGAACTTCATTTTGGCTGTCGCCGTTGTTGAATGTTTTTGACATTTAAAAATGGTTTTATAACCGCAACAGCGAAATCTTTTATTTTTGATTACTTTTTCTTTTTCGGAAAAGAAAAAGTAATTTAAGCGTTTTCTGCTTCGAACTTCTTCATAAACGCAACAAGAGCTTCAACGCCTTCTCTTGGCATTGCATTGTAGATGGATGCACGCATACCGCCTACACTTCTGTGTCCCTTAAGGTTGGAAAGACCTGCTGCTTCTGCTTCCTTACAGAACTTCTTGTCAAGGTCCGCATCACCTGTTACAAAGCAAACATTCATCATGGAACGGTACTTCTTATCTGCTGTAGCCTTAAAGAGCTTGGAGGAGTCTATGTAATCATAAAGCAGAGCCGCTTTTTCTTCGTTTCTCTTCTTCATTTCTTCAAGTCCGCCATTCTTAAGTGCCCACTTATATACAAGACCTGCAACGTAAATAGCGTAGCAAGGAGGAGTATTGTACATAGAATCGTTCTCAGCCATTTCCTTGTAGCTGAGCATAACGGGAGTAAATTCCTTTTCTGTTCCCAGAAGGTCTTCTCTGATAATAACAACCGTAAGGCCTGCGGGCGCCATGTTCTTCTGTGCACCGGCATAAATCACACCAAACTTTGTTACATCAACAGGCTCGCTTGTAATACATGATGACATATCTGCAACAAGAACCTTGTCACCAACATTTGGAACCTGGGGGAACTTAGTACCGAAAATGGTGTTGTTGTAGCAAACATGTACATAGTCTGCATCTTCTCTTACCATATCGGGAGTAATTTCGGGAATGTACGCAAATGTTCTGTCCTCAGAAGAAGCAATACATTTTGCATCACCATACTTCTGCGCTTCCTTGAAAGCCTTCTTTGAGAACTGACCGGAAACTACATAGTCTGCCTTACCGGTCTTCATCAAGTTAAGGGGAACTGCTGCAAACTGAGTTGAAGCACCGCCCTGAAGGAACAGAACCTTGTAGTTGTCGGGAATGTTCATGAGCTTTCTGAAATCAGCTTCAGTTTCCTTGATAATTGCATCATAAACAGGGCTGCGGTGGCTCATTTCCATTACGGACATACCGCTTCCGTTATAGTCAAGCATTTCTGCTGCACACTGTTCAAGAACCTCTACGGGCAGCATGGAAGGACCTGCTGAAAAATTGTATATTCTGCTCATTGTTATACCTCCAACAATTAAAAAATAAAAATAAATTGGTAGATACTATTATACATTCCTTTTATGCCATTGTCAACCGCATTTTTGTGTTTTTATGTGATTTTTTGCCTTTTTTTGTGTTTTTAACAGCCTGTTAAAGATTTAACATATATTTAGAAAGAACATTTCCGTAAGTTTCTACAGCATCTATAATCGTTTGCAGAAAAAACTGTGTTTTTTGTATTATGCTTTCCCACACAAAAGCCCCAAAAAGTTTTTTATTGAAAGACAGTATATTTTTCACCGCGTTTATAAAACTTTCATTGATAGCATATTTTTGTCCAAGAAGCTCCAATGTTTTTCCATCAAAAAAAACAAGGTTATGCAAAGAAGACTGTGAAATAACAAGGCAAAGGGCAGTTAATATAAACAAAAAAATCAAGCAACCGCCTGTCACCTTTAAAATGTTTTGTTTCATACTTTTTGTTCCTTTTTTTAATTTAAGCTATTGGTATTAAGCACCGCACTGAGTACATGTCCAAATGCCTGTGCAGAAGCAAGTGCTTCATCAAGATTATTTGCACTTGACCCTACTTCAAGCAAAAGATATCCCGTGCTTAACCACTGATTAAAGGGTACCGTCCTTAAGTTTACCGGCCTGAAAAGACCCTCATATCTTTTTTCTGCCTCATTTTGCACACACATTGCAAGAGAAAGATTTTGTTCCCAATGAGGATGGCTATGTGCCGACTGACCGGTTCCTACAACAAACATAAGCTGTGCATATTCCTGACCTGCAATAGTTACCGTAGGCTTTATACTCTCTCCGCTTTGCCGTATAATTGCATCTCTGTGAACATCTATGACTACACGTATTGACGGGTACTTTTCAAGGTATTCTTCTACACTATCGTGTGACGTGTTATAGGCGTTGATAAAGGATTCTTTATCACAAAGGGACATGCAGTGTATTGTGTTTATACCATAGCTTTCAAGGGTGTGTGCTATTTCCTTTCCAACTCTCACAACATTTTTTTCGGTGTTTTCCGTTCTTGTATTTTCACTGTTTGGATACATGTTCTCATATTCGGTATAGCTTTCGCAAGCATGGGTATGCACAATAAGCACCAACGGCTCATCAGGATTTATTTCATAACTTGTAAGTGCGTCAGGGTAAGACTCAAAAATTTTAAGAGTATCAGGCTCATAAATTGTTTCATTGTTAAGTGAAGTGACAGCCGTTGCCGACAAATCTGCTTTTGTAATTGGATAGAAAATTTCCCCGTCTGCTCCAAGAGGTGTCTGTTCTGATGATGACACGGAAACTGCCGTCCCGTCGGCAACTTCATTTGTGTTTTGATTTGTTTGAAGCTGTTGGAGTTCCTGTTTGTTTATTGGCAAAGTAATCTGTTCATCCTGTGAAAACTGAGTTTTGGGTAGTTGCAAAGACGTATAAAGATTAGAATTTGTTTCTGTGTTTATTTTTTTATCGGTATAATCAGTTATTTTTTCCTGTGCATAATTTAAAGCAAAGTTTACAAGCTTCCCGCTGTTATATTTTTCGTCAAGAGTAGCGGTACAGAATAGAATAGTAAAACACACCAGCACAAGCTTTGCAAAGGAGTGCTTTTTCCTTTGTCTTCGTCCTGTTCTTTTAATTTTTCTTTTTGATATGGGCGGTAAAACATAAGGTGCGATCTCTTGTCTGCTATATTGTTTTACACTGTCTGTACTATGTGACAAACCCTGTTCTTTTTTGGGAAAAAATTCTGCTGTGCAGTCTATTTGTGCATTTTTCTTCTGGTAAATCATGTCATCACCGCCCCCTTTTTACAGTTTATGGCAGTTTTAACTTAATAATTCCTCCAATTCCGAAAAAGTCATGTTTTCATGCATGTCACAATTTAATGAAAAACCAATCAACTTTGCCATAG
>JAFYQL010000165.1 GCA_017547125.1 Bacillota bacterium | reverse complement strand
TGTTCTTACAGGGATATCGGCATTTACCTTTTCACCCTGTGCCATTTCAAGAAGGTTAACTATTGCCATACCTCTTGCCTGGCGTCCTGCTTCAGGTATCTGATAACCTTTGGCTTTGTAAACCTTGCCTCTGTCTGTGAAGAAGAGGAGTGTATCGTGGCTTGAGCATACGAAGAGGTCCTTAACAAAGTCTTCTTCTCTTGTCTGCATGCCGATGATACCGCGTCCGCCTCTGTTCTGGCTCTTGTAAGTGTCCAGAGGAGTGCGTTTGATGTAGTTGAGGTTAGAAAGTGTGATTACACTTGTTTCTTCTTCTATAAGGTCTTCAACGTCTATTTCGCCTGGGTTGTTGATGATCTTTGTTCTTCTGTCGTCTTTATATTTGTCTCTTACGGCTGTTATTTCGTCTTTGATTACGCCGTAAAGCATATTGTCGTCTGCGAGAAGTGCCTTGAAGTATGCAATCTTCTTGAGGAGTTCCTGATACTCAGCTTCAATCTTTTCGTATTCAAGACCCTGAAGACGTCTTAACTGCATTTCAAGTATTGACTGTGCCTGAAGCTCTGAAAGTGAGAATTTTTCCATAAGTCTTTCTTTGGCGTCATCGTAGCTTTCGCGGATAGTTTTGATAACTTCGTCGATGTTTTCGATGGCAATTTTAAGACCTTCGAGGATATGAGCTCTCTTTTCAGCTTTTTCAAGGTCAAACTGTGTTCTTCTTGTAACAACCACAAACTGATGCTTAAGGTATTCTTCAAGCATTGATTTAAGGTTAAGAACAACCGGTCTGTTGTTTACAAGGGCAAGCATAATTACACCAAAGCTTTCCTGAAGCTGTGTGTATTTGTAAAGCTGGTTTAAGATAACATTTGAGTTTGCATCTTTCTTAAGCTCGATAGTAATCTTGATGTCATCGCCTGATGATTCGTCAAGGATATCTGCAATGCCTTCGATTTTCTTGTCTCTTGCAAGGTCTGCAATTTTTTCAACAAGACGTGCTTTGTTAACCTGATATGGAAGCTCTGTAACAACGATTTTTTCTCTGCCATTGGCTGATGTGACAATTTCTGTTTCGCTGCGTACAAGAATTTTGCCGCGTCCTGTTCTGTAGGCTGCTCTGATACCGCTTCTGCCTAAGATGTTTGCGCCTGTAGGGAAGTCAGGACCTTTGATTGATTCCATAAGCTCTTCCACATCAACTTCTCTGCCTTCAATTTTGCCGTCGATGATTTTTACAACACCGTCAATAACCTCTCCCAGATTATGAGGCGGAATATTTGTAGCCATACCTACGGCAATACCTGATGAACCGTTTACAAGAAGGTTTGGTATTCTTGAAGGAAGAACAACAGGTTCTTTTTCGTTTTCGTCGTAGTTAGGAATAAAGTCTACTGTATTTTTTTCAATGTCTGCAAGCATTTCAACTGCAAGACGACTCATTTTTGCTTCTGTATAACGTGATGCAGCAGCGCCGTCGCCGTCGATAGAACCGAAGTTGCCGTGGCCGTCTACAAGCATATAACGCATAGAGAAGTTCTGCGCCATACGTACCATAGCCTGGTAAATGGAACTGTCACCGTGTGGGTGGTATTTACCCATTACGTCCCCTACGATACGTGCGCTTTTCTTATAGCTTTTTGATGGGTCAAGGTTCATTTCACCCATAGAGAAGAGAATACGTCTCTGAACAGGCTTAAGGCCGTCTCTAACGTCAGGAAGCGCTCGTGCAACGATAACGCTCATTGAGTATTCGAGATAGCATTTTTTCATCTCTGCATTCAGGTCGACGTTCTCTATTTTATCTATCTGATTTTCGAATATTTCGCTCATTATTTATGTTCCTTCCGTAAAACTTATGACCATTTATCAGAAATCGAGATTTTCAACATACTGTGCATTTTCTGTGATGAAGTCACGTCTAGGCTCTACTTTGTCGCCCATAAGCATGCTGAAGATTTCGTCTGCTTCGATGGCATCTACAAGTTCAACTTTTTTAAGAATTCTGTGGTTGATATCCATAGTTGTGTCTCTGAGCTGGTCAAAGTCCATTTCACCAAGACCTTTGTAACGCTGAACTTCTTTTATACCTGTTCTGCCAATTTCGCTGTAGAGAGCTTCAAGTTGTTCGTCGTTATATACGTAGTAGTGCTGCTTGTTCTTTTCAACTCTGTAAAGAGGTGGCTGAGCAATATACACTTTGCCTTCTGTAATGAGGGCTGGCATATAACGATAGAAGAATGTGAGAAGAAGAGTTCTGATATGGGCGCCGTCAACGTCGGCATCGGTCATGATAACAATTTTGTGGTATCTGAGTTTTTCAATATCAAAGTCTTCGCTTACGCCTGTACCAAAGGCAGTAATCATATTCTTGATTTCGTCGCTTGAAAGAATTCTGTCAAGACGTGCTTTTTCTACGTTGAGGATTTTACCTCTTAATGGAAGAACTGCCTGTGTTTTAGGATCTCTTGCCTTTTTGGCAGAACCACCGGCAGAGTCCCCTTCTACGATGTAGATTTCGCAGTTTCTTGGATCCTTGTCACTACAGTCTGTAAGCTTGCCAGGAAGACGTGTGCTTTCAAGACCTGTTTTTCTTCTTACAAGTTCACGAGCCTTTTTAGCTGCGTCTCTTGCACGGCTTGCAACAAGTGCTTTATCTACGATAGATTTTGCAACGGCAGGGTTTTCTTCAAGGAAGTAAACAAGTCTTTCTGAGAAGACAGAGATTACTGCGCCTTTTGCTTCGCTGTTGCCAAGTTTTGTTTTAGTCTGACCTTCGAACTGAGGCTCGCCTATTTTAACGCTTACAACGGCTGTAATGCCTTCACGCACGTCATCACCTGAAAGGTTCTTGTCGGCATCTTTAAGAAGGCCCTGTTTCTTTGCATAGTCGTTAATTGTTTTTGTAAGGGCTGTTTTAAAGCCTTCAAGATGGTAACCGCCATCTGTTGTGTTGATGTTGTTTACGAAGGTATGAATGTTTTCGCTGTAGCCATCGTTGTGCTGGAAAGCAACTTCAACGTATACGCTGTCTTTTTCGCCTTCTGCATAGAAGATGTTGTCATAGATTGCAGTTCTTGATTTATTGAGGAACTGAACAAATTCTTTGATACCGCCTTCGTAGTGGAAAGTCTTTTTGTTTTCTTCTTCGCCTCTTAAGTCAACAAGGTTGATTTTAAGTCCTTTTGTAAGGAAGGCAGTTTCTCTTAAACGAGTTTTGAGTATATCAAAGTCGAAAATTGTTTCTTCAAAAATTTCTGCATCAGGTTTGAAGTGTACGTATGTGCCGTGTTCATCAGTTTCACCTATAACTGTGAGAGGCATTTTTGAATCGCCGCGTTCATATCTCTGTTTGTGAATTTTGCCGTCGCGTCTGATTTCAACTTCAAGCCATTCGCTGAGGGCATTAACTACTGATGCACCTACACCGTGGAGACCGCCTGACACCTTGTATCCGCCGCCGCCAAACTTACCGCCGGCGTGAAGAATAGTGAATACCATTTCTACGGCAGGAATGCCCTTCTGAGGGTGTATACCTGTTGGAATGCCTCGTCCGTTGTCTTTAACGGAAATTGTGTTGTCAGGGTGAATAGTAACTGTAATTTCGCTGCAGTAGCCTGCAAGGGCTTCGTCAACTGAGTTATCTACTATTTCATAAACAAGATGATGCAGACCTCGTGCGCTGGTTGAACCGATGTACATACCCGGTCTTCTTCTAACGGCTTCAAGACCTTCAAGAACTTGTATTTGATTTTCATTATATTCGTTAGCCATTTAAGTATCTCTCTCCTTAAAAAATAAAGACAAATGCTGAATCTTTTTATTTGCACAATAAAAAAACAGGCAAATTTTTACCTGATTATAGTATACCATTTTTTGCTTTTCTTTACAAGAAAAAAGCACTTATTTTCGGGCTATATTATAAAGGAAGAAACACGTTCAAAAGTGAGATGTTGAAAATACATTTGTGCGCACTCAAAAGGCTAACAAAACAATGCATTTTATGCTTAAAAGGCAACAAAAAAGACAAAAAAATACCGTACATAAAGTACGGCAAATTTTACTGGTCTTCTTCTTCAATATTAAGCTGCTTGCTTGGACAGTTTGCAACACTGCATCCGCTGCATCCGCCGCCGCAAGTTGAGTTCTTTAATTCGTTTGCGTTCTTTTTCATTTTCTTTGCACTTGAAAGAACGATAACGGCAACAAGTGCGATTAAAAGTATATCCCAGATTGACATTTTAACAACCTCCTTAGTACTTATATTTTATTCGCATTCAGACAAAAAAGAAAGTCTTTTTGAATGCAAAGAAATAAAAATGCTGATATAATATAGGTAGAATGCATGGGAGGTATGGCTATGAACAATAAAAATCCTTTGAAAGAAGCCTTTGGAATGGTTGTTTTATGCGGTGTTATGGCGGCATTATATGTGTTTATGACAAGATAAATAAGCATGAAAAGTATGAGTTTCTACTATATATAGTGTTTTGTTTTTTTGAAAGCAGATTTTGAAATTATTAGTGATTAAAAATGATATAAAAGACTTGCGGGCTTTATAAAGCTGTGATATACTTCATTAATGGTTTAATGATTTTTAGGAGGTAAATATAAATGAGCACAATCGGTATGATTTTATCAGTTGTAATGGCAATTGTTGGTATTTTAATTATAGTAGCAGTTATTCTTCAGAGTAACAGAAACGCAGGCCTTGGTGTTATGGGTGGCGCTTCTACTTCAAACGATTCATATTGGAGCAAAAACAAAGGCAACTCAATCGAAGGCTCACTTGCTAAATACACAAAGCTTCTCGGTGTAGCATTCATTGTACTTGGTATTTTAGTAAACTACCTTGGTTAATAAAAATAAGCAGGCATTTAGCCTGCTTTTTTTGTGTAAATACACGGCTGAAAAAGAATTAAAATTTTTTAAAAAAGTTTTTAAAAAAGTGTTGACATTTAAAATTAAGTGTGTATAATAGAAAAAGTCGCTGCGAGATAGCGGGTAAGAACTTAAGAAAAAAGATTGAAAAAAATAAGTTGAAAAAACTTAAAAAAATCTTAAAAAAGTTCTTGACACGGGAACTCAAAAGTGATAAGATAGATTTCGCTGACAGCCGAGAGGCTGAAGCGAGACTTGGTCT
>JAFYQL010000164.1 GCA_017547125.1 Bacillota bacterium | reverse complement strand
GTTGTTCTTCCAGATGTAGAAAACTACAAACCAACAGATACAGGTGAATCTCCACTTGCCGCTATTGATGAATGGGTAAACACAACATGTCCAAAATGTGGTGCTGCAGCTAAGAGAGAAACAAACACAATGCCACAGTGGGCTGGTTCATCATGGTATTTCCTTCGTTACACAGACCCACACAACACAGAAGCTCTTGCAAGCAAAGAAGCTCTTGCAAAATGGGCACCTGTTGATATGTATGTAGGCGGTATCGAACACGCAGTTCTTCACCTTCTTTATGCTCGTTTCTATACAAAATTCCTTTATGACATCGGTGCAGTAAGCTTTGAAGAACCATTCAAGAGACTTTTCAACCAGGGTATGATCAACAAAAACGGTGCTAAGATGAGTAAATCAAAAGGCAACGTTGTATCACCTGACGAACTTGTTGAAAAGTACGGTTGTGACTCACTTAGAATGTACGAACTTTTCGTAGGTCCACCAGAAGTTGACTCAGAATGGGATGACAGCGGTATCGACGGCGTATTCCGTTACCTCAACAAGGTATGGAAGTTTGTTGCAACATATAAAGATAAAGATGTTGCACCTACAAAAGACAGTGAATTTGCTAAAAACAAGATTATCTATGAAATCGACACACGTCTCAACGCTCTTACAATGAACACAGTTGTAAGTGGTTTCATGGAATTCACAAATAAACTTATGGATGTTGCTAAGGCACAGGATGGTATCGACAAGACATGTCTTGAAATACTTGTAACACTTCTTGCACCATTCACACCACACATCTCAGAAGAACTCTGGAGAGAACTTGGCCACGAAACATCAGTATTTGAAGCTGGCTGGCCAGTATGTGATGAAAGCAAACTTGTAGTTGATGAAATCGCTGTCCCACTTCAGATCAATGGTAAAGTGAGAGAAACTATCATGGTTCCTGCATCACTTGGCAAAGAAGAAGTTCTTGCAAAGGCTAAAGAGGCACTTGCTTCAAGACTTGAAGGCAAGACAATTGTTAAGGAAATTTATGTTCCTGGCAAGATTTTAAATATCGTTGTAAAATAATTTCAATTTGCTCTGCATGTAAAAGTGCAGAGCATTTTTATTTTCCACTTAAATCCATAAATTTTACATTTTCATTAACTTTTGCCTTTCTTCCTTGTATTAAACAGTTATGGAATTTATAATGAAATTGTTGAAAAAATTTGATATGGAGACATAATATGAAAAAATTATTATCTTTTATAACTGCATCTGTGCTTACTTTGTCTTGTTTTTCTATACCTGTAGCGGCACAGGAAAAGGAAATGAAGGCTGCGTGGATGGCAACAGTATTTAGCATTGATTTTCCGTCTGTAAAAGGCGATGAAATTCTTCAGAAAATTGAATATATTGAAAAGCTTGATTTTCTTCAGGAAACAGGCATAAATACAGTTTTTGTTCAGGTGCGTCCAAAGGGTGATGCTCTTTACGAAAGCGACATAAATCCTTGGAGTGAAGTTCTTACAGGTGTTCAGGGTATGGACCCTGGATATGACCCGCTGGAATTTATGATAGAAGAAGCCCACGACAGAGGTATGGAATTTCACGCGTGGCTTAATCCATACAGAGTGACAACAAGCGGCACAGACCTTTCAGTGCTTGCTGACGGACATCCTGCAAAAGAAAACCCTGACTGGCTTATTGATGACGGTTCAAAACTTACTTATGACCCGTCAAATGACGATGTGAAGGAACATATACGTGACACAGTAAGGGAAATAGTTGAAAACTATGATGTTGACGGCATTCATTTTGATGACTATTTTTATCCAAGCGGATATCCTTTGAGAGAAGGGGAAACTGCAAGAGAAAGAATTGAACACGTTTCTGAAATGATAGAAATGGTTTACAAAACAGTTCATAAATATGGAAAAGATGTTGTTTTTGGTGTAAGCCCAAGCGGTATTTGTGTTAACGGCGAAGGCTTCAAGGGCTCACAGAGTGTTGAAAGCGTTTATGCTGACCCAAGACAGTGGATTGAAGGCGAGTATATCGACTATATCATTCCGCAGATATACTGGGAACTTGAGCATTCCTCAGCGCCTTACGAAGCGGTTTTAAACTGGTGGAACGAAGCTGTTGACGGTACAGATGTAAAACTCTACATCGGCGAAGCGGCATACAAAGAAAATGTTGGCGCCGAAATAATAAGTCACCTTGAAATAGCAAAATTCTACGACAATGTTGAAGGACATGCATATTATAGCACAAGAAACCTTATTTCAAACCTCGGCGGATGTGCTGATGCACTCAAGGAGTATTATAATGGCAAAACTGAAGAAAAGCCGGTTGCTCCGCCTGTAATTGAAGAGCCGGAAGAAGAAGTTGCAGTTCCTGAAATAGTAATTCCGACAAAGCCTATAAGACCTGTTACTGCCGTTTCAACAAACTCAAAGGTACTTGTTGATGGTGTTGAAACAAAGTTTGAAGCATATAACATCGACGGCTACAACTATTTCAAACTCCGCGACATAGCATTTGCCTTAAACGGTTCTGAAAAGCAGTTTGACACTCTCTGGGATGAAAAAGTAAAGGCTATAAATGTGAAGACAGGAGTGCCTTATACTGTTGCCGGAGGCGAATTGAAGGGCGGAAACGGAAAGAATAAGACTGCCGTAACTTCAACAGCACTTCTTTATGTAAACGGTAAGTATGTTGAAGCAGAAGCCTATAACATAAACGATATGAACTACTACAAACTACGTGACGTTGCAAAGGCAGTTGACTTTGCAGTAGTGTGGAGTGAAGCACTTAATTCAGTTGGCATTGTATCAATGTTCGGCTACGAAGAATAAATATAACTTTGTGATAAAAAGAGCGGATTTCGTTAAGATTTCCGCTCATTTTTGTTAATTTAATAATTAGTGGTAAGACCATTGACAATGTAGACAACTGTATATTAAAATTAATCGAAATACAGATGAAATTTGAGAAAGGATGGAAACTATTATGGCAGAACTTAACAACTTCAACGGAAGCCACGATTATGTTGTATCCCAGGAACTTATGCGTGCAGTTAACATCTCAATTGCACTTGAAAAACCACTTTTAATCAAAGGTGAACCTGGTACAGGCAAAACAGCACTTGCAGAAGCAATTTCAAAATCTTTAAATAAAAAACTTATTATCTGGAGCATCAAGTCAACAACAAAGGCTCAGGACGGTCTTTATGTATATGACGTTGTTCAGAGACTTTACGACAGCCAGTTTGGCGGCGAAGGCGTAGACGATATCAAAAAATACGTTAAACTTGGCAAGCTTGGTGAAGCATTCAGCGCTGATGAACAGGTAATTCTTCTTATCGACGAAATCGATAAAGCAGACCTTGAATTCCCAAATGACCTTCTCTGGGAACTTGACAAAATGGAATTCTACATTCCTGAAACAAAAGAAACACTCAAGGCTAAACAGAGACCTATCGTAATTATCACATCAAATGCAGAAAAGGAACTTCCTGATGCATTCCTCAGAAGATGTATTTTCCACTACATTCAGTTCCCAGATCAGGAACTTATGGAAGAAATCGTAAAGGTTCACTTTGACAATCTTGATGAAACACTTCTTCAGCAGGTACTTGATACATTCTATTGGATCAGAAGCCTTGACATTAACAAAAAACCATCAACATCTGAAGTTATCGACTGGATTCAGGCTCTTCAGATTGGCGGTATCGACCCTGAAATCATCAGAAAGGAAATTCCTTTTGCAGGCGTTCTTCTTAAAAAGAATGAAGACCTTGATACACTTGAAAGAGTTAAGAAGCGTTTTAAATATTAATTGAGGTGGCATATATGTTCAGTGCATTTTTTTATCTTTTGCGTGCCAAAGGTCTTGATGTTTCGCTGAACGAATGGCTTACACTTATGGAGGCTCTTGAAAAGGGCCTTGCGCAGTCCAGTTTAACTTCTTTCTACTATCTTGCAAGATCAATACTTGTTAAAAGCGAAACTGAATTTGACAAGTTTGACGGTGCTTTCCTTGAATACTTCAAAGATGTTCAGTTCTATGATGAAATTCCGCAGGAGCTTATGGATTGGCTCAACAATCCTAAGGAAACACCAAACAACTATGATTTTGGTCAGGATATGTATAACCGCAGCCTCAGTGCCGAACAGATTCAGAAAATGCTTCTTGAAAGACTTGAAGAGCAGGATGATGAACACAACGGCGGTAAATACTGGGTTGGTACAGGCGGTATGTCTGTATTCGGCAACAACGGCAATGCCACAAACGGTATCCGTGTAGGCGGCGAAAGCAGAAGACAGAGTGCTTTGCATGTTGCAGGCGAAAGACAGTTCAAAGACTTCAGAAACGATAAGGTACTTGACACACGTCAGTTCCAGATGGCTTTCAGAAGACTCAGACAGTTTTCAAGCAGGGTAGATGCTCCTAAAACAGAACTTGACATTGACGGAAGTATCAGCGAAACATGTGACAATGCAGGTAATCTTAAACTTGTTTATGAAAGACCAAGACAGAACACAGTAAAGGTTCTTCTTCTTATGGACAGCGGTGGCTCAATGGAATATTATAGCAACCTTTGCAACTCACTTTTCCAGGCAGCCCGTAAGAGCAACCATTTCAAAGACCTTAAGGTATATTATTTCCATAACTGTATATATTCAAAACTCTACACAGACCCATACTGCATACCTGGCAAGTGGGTTGAAACAGAGTGGGTGCTTAACAATATCAGCAGCGACTACAAGGTTATTATCGTAGGTGACGCATCTATGGACCCAAGCGAGCTTGTAGGCAGAAGCTACTACAACTACGGAGCAAGAACAGAAACTCCGGGCATTGAATGGCTTAACAAATTTAAGAAGAGATACAAAAAAATTGTATGGCTTAACCCAATTGTTGATACTCAGTGGAGAACAGCATACTGGCTTCAGACATACAATATCATCAAAGAAGAATTTGATATGTATCCTCTTACAGTTAAGAGCCTTGAAAAAGCACTTAAAAAACTTTTGGTTAACAAATGATAAAAATCCCTTAACGATGACGTTAAGGGATTTTTTTATTATTCGTTTTTTAAGTTTTCGATAAGTGTTTTGAGGCATTCAAATGTTTCGTCGCTTACGGCATGTTCAATTTTGCATGCATCATCTTCAGCGGCTTCTTCGCTTACGCCTATTGAAAGAAGAAATTCTTTGATAAGACAATGTCTTTCAAATATCTTTTCTGCAACTTCACGGCCTTTTTCTGTAAGTAAAAGCTGATTTATGTTTCCGATAGTAACGTAGCCTGCGTCTTTAAGCACAGATACTGCACGGCTTACACTTGGTTTTGAAAAGTTAAGCTCGTTTGCAACGTCAACTGAACGGGCAATGCCGTTTCTTTTTTCAAGTACAAGTATTGCTTCAAGATAATTTTCGCCTGATTCGTGAAGTTTCATAGTATCACCTCAAATTTCAATATTAAATTAATATTAGCATATGTTTTGAAAAATTTCAAGGCGTTACAAAGATTAGTTTGATGGAATAACAGTTAGCCTATGCAAAAATAAAACTGTTGAATAAAAAGTGTCGATGTAATACAATAAAAGATAGAATTTAATCAGGAGGATTAAAGATATGAATATACTTGTTTTGGGCGGAGCAGGCTATATCGGCTCACATACAGTTAAAGAACTTATAAAGGCAGGAAACAGTGTTGTAGTGGCAGACAGCCTTACAACAGGACATAGAAAGGCAGTTGACAGCAGAGCAAAATATTATGAAGGAGACATCAGAGACGGTGCTTTCCTTGATAAGGATTTTACTGAAGAAAAAATTGATGTTGTAATGCATTTTTGCGCATACTCACTTGTAGGCGAAAGCGTAACAAATCCGCTTAAATACTACAACAATAATATCGGCGGTGCCATCACACTTCTTGAAAAAATGCAGGAGCACGGTATCAAGAAAATAGTATTTTCTTCAACTGCTGCAACATACGGCGAGCCTGAAAGAGTGCCTATTGTTGAAACAGATCCAACTGTACCTACAAATCCATATGGCGAAACAAAGCTTGCTATGGAAAAAATGTTCAAGTGGGCATCAGAAGCATACGGAATTGAATATGTTTCATTAAGATACTTCAATGCCTGTGGTGCTGACGAAACTGCGTCTATCGGAGAAGATCACGGACCTGAAACACATCTTATTCCTCTTATTCTTCAGGTTCCTCTCGGAAAAAGAGAATTTATCAGCATTTTCGGTACAGATTATGCAACACATGACGGAACTTGCATAAGAGATTATATCCACGTTACAGACCTTGCACAGGCGCATATACTTGCGGCCGATTATCTTATGCATGGCGGTAAAAGTGACATATTTAACCTTGGCAACGGAGTAGGCTTTTCTGTTAAAGAGGTTATTGAAACTGCAAGAAAAGTTACAGGTCATGCTATACCTGCAAAGGAAAGCGAAAGACGAGCAGGCGATCCTGCCCAGCTTATTGCATCAAGTGAAAAAGCAAAGAAAATTCTTGGCTGGAAACCTGAACATGACAGTCTTGAAGAAATTATTGCTTCTGCCTGGGCGTGGCATAAAAATAACCCAGATGGTTTTGAAGACTAAGGGAGAAATAATATGCAGAAATGTTATTTAGGTATCGATATAGGCGGAATGAGTGTTAAATTTGGTCTTTTCGATGAAAACATAAACTTAATTGAAAAATGGTACGTTGAAACAAACACAAATAACAACGGCAAATATATTCTTTATGAAATAGCAGAAGAAATTAAGGCTAAGCAGAAAGAATATGAAATTATTGCCATTGGTGCAGGTGTACCTGGTCCTGTTGACAGTAAAGGCATTGTAAAAGAATGTGTAAATATCGGATGGGGCGAAACTGATGTAAAAGTAGAGCTTGAGTCTATGACGGGTATCAAAACAACAGTGCTTAATGATGCAAATGCTGCAGCACTTGGCGAAAACAGTGAAAAATACAACAGTATGGTGTTCGTTACAATAGGCACTGGTGTAGGCGGCGGAATTGTGTTTGATGGCAAGGTACTTACAGGTTTTGGCGGTGCGGCAGGCGAAATTGGTCACATAACAGTAAATCCTGCAGAAAGCGAAAAATGTACCTGCGGAAAAAGTGGCTGTCTTGAACAGTATTCATCTGCTACTGCTATAAAAAAATATGCCGACAAGCTTATTGCTGACGGCACAGAAACAATGCTTAAAGAAAACTTTACAGTTAAAGATATATTTGAAGGCGTTGAAAAGGGAGATGCACTTTGCAAGATGGTTGTTCGCCGTGCGTCAGTTTATCTTGGTATGGCATTAAGCAACATTGCCTGCACAATAAATCCTGAAGTATTTCTTATCGGCGGTGGCGTTTCCCGCGCCGGAGACACTCTTCTTAATCCGGTGAAAGAATACTTCAAAAAATTTGCTTTCCCTGAGGTTAAGGATACGCCTATCGTAATTGCTGAAATAGGCAACGATGCGGGTATGTATGGCGCTGCAAAGGCTGCAAAAAGATTGATTTGATAAATAAAGGGGTGTTTCAGCATCCCTTTTAATTATGGTTAATAATAAATAATGCAAGTGGTGATTTTTT
>JAFYQL010000163.1 GCA_017547125.1 Bacillota bacterium | reverse complement strand
TGCAGCTGACGCAGCACTTATCGTTGTTTCAGGTAAATCAGGTCCTGAAGTAGGTACAGAAAAAGCTTGGGACTACTGTGAAGAAGTAGGTCTTCCAAGAATGATTTTTGTTAACCAGATGGATGACGAAAATGCAAACTTCAACAGAACTCTTGGCCAGATGCGTAAGAAATTCGGTAAGGCTATTGCTCCTTTCCAGATTCCTTTAAGAGACGAAGACGGCAAATTCATCGGTTTTATCAACGTTATCGAAAAATATGCAAGAACACTTGCTAAAGGCGATAGCCCAAGTGGTTATGTTCTTGTTGACTCAGAAGTTCCAGCTATGATGGAAGGCGAAGTAGAAAGCCTTAGAGCAATGCTTATTGAAGCAGCTGCTGAAGCTGATGACGAACTCCTTGAAAAATTCTTCAATGAAGAAGAACTTACTGACGAAGAAATTTACAGAGGCCTTAATGCAGGTATCAAAAACGGTTCAGTAGCACCTGTTCTTTGTGGTGCTGTTACACTTTGCTACGGTACTAAGGTTCTTATGGATACAATCGTAAGATACGTTCCTTCTGCAGCAGAATGCAAACCAGTTGTTGAATGTGTAGACGCTAAGACAGAAGAAGCTATCGAAAGAAAATGTGATGCTAACGAACCATTCTCAGCACTTGTATTCAAGACAATTGCTGACCCATACATTGGCAGACTTAACATCTTCAGAGTAATGAGCGGTAAGATTACAAAAGATATGGCAATCTACAACGTTCAGAAAGACACAGTTGAAAAGATTTCTAAACTTTACGTAATCAGAGGTAAAGAACAGATTGAAGTTGATGCTCTTAACGCAGGCGATATCGGTGCTCTTGCAAAACTTTCAAACACATCAACAAATGATACTCTTGCTACAAAAGAAAACCCTGTAATCCTTCCACAGATTACATTCCCAGCATCAGTTCATTCAATGGCTATCGCTCCTAAGACAAAAGGCGACGAAGACAAGATTTCTTCAGCTCTTTCAAAACTTAAAGAAGAAGATCCAACAATCAAGACAGAAGTTAACGCTGAAACAAAACAGTCACTTGTTTACGGTACAGGCGAACAGCACCTTGATATTCTCTTAAGCAAACTTAAAAACAAATATAAGATTGACGCTGAACTTTCAGAACCTATCATTCCTTACAGAGAAATGATCAAAGGCAAAGCTGAAGTTAGAGGCAAATATAAGAAACAGTCAGGCGGCCACGGTCAGTACGGTGACGTTCTTATGGTATTTGAACCATCAGGCGACCTTACAAAACCTTACGTATTTGAAGAAAGCGTATTCGGTGGTTCAGTTCCTAAACAGTACTTCCCAGCTGTTGAAAAGGGTATCCAGGAATGTGTAGTTGCTGGTGTACTTGCAGGCTATCCAGTAGTTGGTCTTAAGGCTACTCTTACAGATGGTTCATACCACCCAGTTGACTCATCAGAAATGGCATTCAAGATGGCTACTAACGTTGCTTTCAAAGAAGGTATCCCACAGGCTAAACCTACACTTCTTGAACCAGTTGCTCACGTTGAAGTACTTGCTCCTGAAAAATACATGGGCGATATCATGGGTGACTTCAACAAGAGAAGAGGTCGTATCCTTAAGATGGACCCAATGGGCAAGAATATGAACATCGTTGCTGAAGTTCCACTTGCATCAATGTTCAAATATTGTACAGACCTTCGTTCAATGACACAGAGCCGTGGTGAATACACATGCGAATTCGAAAGATATGAAGAAGCTCCTATGGAAGTTCAGCAGGCAGTTATTGAAAAGAGAAAGAAAGAACTTGAAAAATAATCTTAAATTTTCAGAAGCACGGTTATAAGCCGTGCTTCTTTTTTTGTTAAAACAGATGCAACTTACCTCTCACTGTAATATAATTCTATTGGGAGTGATTTTATGAGAACTTTTTTTGATGCACATGCAGATACAGCAAGCAAGATTTATGATTTTAAATGCGGGTTGTACAAAAACGATAAGCACATAGATATCGAAAGGCTTAAAACATTTGAAAATCCGGTGCAGATATTTGCTTTATATCTGAAAAAAGAATATCTGAACAAGTCTTTTGAAAACACAGTGAAAATACTTGATAACTTTGAGAAAGAACTGAATTTAAACGAAAAATACATAAGAAAAGCAGTTTCTTATGATGATATATTAAGAAACAAAGCCGAAAATAAAATTTCAGCCATAATGTCTATAGAAGGCGGTGAAGCTCTTGAGGGCAAGCTTGAAAATGTGGATTATTTCTACAACAGAGATGTCCGACTTATAACTCTTACTTGGAATTATAAAAACGAGCTTGGCATTGGTGCTGCAAATGATGACGGTACAGGCCTTACACCTTTCGGCAAAGAAGTGGTAAGAAGAATGAATGAAAAAGGTATGATAGTTGATGTGTCACACCTTAATGAAGCGGGTTTCTGGGACGTTGCAAAACTTTCAGACAAACCTTTTGTTGCGAGCCATTCAAATGCAAAGGCACGTTGCAATCATCTTAGAAACCTTACAGACGAGCAGATTAAATGCATAGCCGAAAGAAACGGTGTTATAGGTATCAATATTTATCCGCCTTTTGTTACGCAAAAGGAAAACTGCAGCATGAAAGATGTGCTTGAAATGACAGAGTATCTTCTTGATAAGACGGGGGAAAACTGCGTGGGAATAGGCTGTGATTTTGACGGCATTGATGTTACACCTGGCAATATGAAAGACGTTTTGAGCATTGAAAAATATATTGAAGAGGTTGAAAAACGTTTCGGAAAAGATATTGCCGAAAAGATAGCATATAAGAATTTCCAGCGTATTTTCCGGGAAATATGCGGGTAATAAAGCATTTGATTGCAAGAAATCCATATTTGATATAAAATATATGGGTAAATAAATGATTAAACACAGGGAGATATATTATGAACTTAGCAAAAGTTAAAGATATTTTCAGAAATCTTCCTCTTTATGAGGAAAAAGAAATTGAAATCGGCGGTTGGATAAGAACAATGCGTCAGTCAAAAAACGTAAGCTTTATGGAAGTTAACGATGGTACATTTTTCAAAAATGTTCAGGTTGTTTTTGACGGAGCAATGATTGAAAAATATGCAAGCGGCGAAGTTGGCGTGGGTGCGGCAGTTATCGTTAAGGGCAAGGTTGTTCCAACTCCTGAAAACAAGCAGCCATTTGAAATTCAGGCAAGCGAAATCACCCTTGAAGGTGCAACATCACCTGATTTCCCAATGCAGAAAAAACGCCACACATTTGAATACTTAAGAAGCGAAGCATATCTCAGACCAAGAACAAACACTTTCTCAGCGGTTTTCAGAGTGCGCAGCCTTCTTGCAAATGCAATTCACCTTTTCTTCCAGCAGAGAGGATTTGTGTATGTGCACACACCAATCATCACAGGCAGTGACTGTGAAGGTGCCGGCGAAATGTTCCAGGTAACAACTCTTGATTTAAACAACGTGCCTTTAACAGAAGACGGCAAGGTTGATTTTTCAAAGGATTTCTTTGGCAAGAGTGTTAACCTTTCTGTAAGCGGTCAGCTTTCAGGTGAAACTTATGCACTTGCTTTCAGAGATATTTACACATTTGGCCCAACTTTCAGAGCGGAAAACAGCAACACAACACGTCACGCGGCAGAATTCTGGATGATTGAGCCTGAAATGGCATTTGCAGACCTTGAAGATGATATGAACACTGCAGAAGAAATGCTCAAGTTCATCATCAACTATGTTCTTGAAAATGCACCTGAAGAAATGGAATTTTTAAACAGTTTTGTTGACAAAGGTCTTATTGAAAGACTTAAAAATATCGTTTCATCAGACTTTGGCAGAATTACTTACACAGAAGCAGTTGAACTTCTTTCAAAGGCAGATGCAGATTTTGAATATCCTGTTTCATGGGGTATGGACCTTCAGACAGAACACGAAAGATATCTTACAGAGCAGATTTTCAAAAAGCCTGTATTTGTAACTGACTATCCAAAGGATATCAAGGCTTTCTACATGAAGCTTAATGAAGATGGCAAGACAGTTGCGGCTATGGACGTGCTTGTTCCTGGAGTAGGCGAAATTATCGGCGGCAGCCAGAGAGAAGACAACTACGATGTTCTTCTTAACAGAATACGTGAACTTGGTCTTAAGGAAGAGGATTACAGCTGGTATCTCAACCTTAGAAAATACGGCTCTGCTCGTCATGCTGGCTTTGGTCTTGGTTTTGAAAGAGCAGTTATGTATGTAACAGGTATGCAGAATATCAGAGACGTAATTCCATATCCAAGAACTGTTAAAAATGCAGAATATTAATGGAGGAATTTATGTACGAGGTTTTATCAAGCACACTTAAATATGAAGGCAAGGTAATGACAATTTATGATGATGAAATTGCATTTCCAAATGATGTTATTGCCCACAGAGAAACTGTTGTAAGGGGAAATGCCGTTGCAATGGTGCCTGTTGACAGTGAAGGAAACATATATTTTGTGCGTCAGTATCGCCACGCGGCAAAAGAAGTTCTTCTTGAAATACCGGCAGGTATGATAGAAGAGGGTGAAGAGCCTTCAAATGCAGCATACCGTGAGCTTGAAGAAGAAATAGGCTTTAAGGCAGGCAAGCTTACATTTGTGAGCGACACATATATGGCAGTGGGCATATGTACAGAAAAGATTTATCTTTTCGTGGCAGAAGACCTTACAGAAGGCGTGCTTAATCCTGATGAAGATGAGTACATTGAAATTGAAAAGTATAGCCTTGATGAAGCAATTGAAATGGTATTCAGCGGAAAGATACAGGATATAAAAACTATGGCTGGTATACTTGCCTATAAACAATTAAAAGACAGAAGATAATAATATACTTTGGCAAAAAGATATGATAAAATAATAATGTTAGGTTTTTGATTTATAAGGAGGAGAAAATTATGGCAACACCTGTTGAAATGAGAAACGAACTTCTTGCAAAGAAGGTAATTGAAAATCTTAAGAGAAGAAAAATGGAAGGCTACTTCTGCAAAACACAGGAAGAAGC
>JAFYQL010000162.1 GCA_017547125.1 Bacillota bacterium | reverse complement strand
TAATGCCCTGCGCCTTTAAAGCCTCAACATCCTTCTGAAGTTCAGCTGTAATGGCATCTGCAACCGGCTTGCCCTTAATAACCTGTCCCATTTTGTCACCTCATAATATATATCGGCAAAAAGGTGCGAATTCATTCGCACCTTATGCTGTTAGTCACATCTGTACATTCATTAATTAGAATAAACCTGAAATCTTACCATCTACATCCACGTCAACTTTTTCAGCTGATGGAACCTTTGGAAGACCTGGCATCTTCATAATTGTACCTGTTAAAGCTACGATAAATCCTGCACCTACTGATACAGTAAGGTCTCTGATAGTAATTCTGAAGCCTTCTGGTCTGCCAAGTTTTGTCTGATCATCTGTAAGTGAGTACTGTGTTTTTGCCATACAGATTGGGAAGTTGCCCCAGCCGTTCTTTTCAAATTCAGCAATAAGCTTGTCTGCTGCTGGTAAGTAGTCTACACCGTCAGCACCGTATACTCTCTTAGCGATAGCTTCAATCTTTTCCTTGATTGGCATCTCAAGGTCGTATACATATGTGTGTTCTTTGTTAAGTTCAACAAGCTTAAGTACTTCTTCCGCAAGTTCTACGCCGCCTTCGCCGCCTTTAGCCCAAACTTCTGAAAGAGCTACGTTTACACCAAGTTCGCCGCATTTTGCTCTTACAAGGTCAAGTTCAGCCTGTGTATCTGTTGGGAATGCATTGATAGCAACTACGCATGGAAGACCGTAAACTGTTGTTACGTTTTCTACGTGTTTAAGAAGGTTTGGAAGACCCTTTTCAAGTGCTTCAAGGTTTTCGTTGTTAAGGTCAGCCTTTGCTACACCGCCGTTGTATTTAAGGGCTCTAACTGTTGCAACAATAACAACTGCCTTTGGTTTAAGACCGCTCTTACGGCATTTGATGTCGATAAATTTTTCAGCACCAAGGTCAGCACCGAAACCAGCTTCTGTTACTACATAGTCAGCAATTTTTGATGCCATCTTTGTAGCGATAACGCTGTTGCAGCCGTGAGCGATATTTGCGAAAGGACCACCGTGGATAAATGCAGGTGTACCTTCAAGTGTCTGTACAAGGTTTGGTTTAAGAGCATCTTTAAGAAGAGCTGCCATAGCACCCTGTGCGTTAAGCTGACCACATGTTACAGGTTCGCCTTTTCTGTTGTAAGCAACAACCATGTTAGCAAGCTTTTCTTTAAGTTCCATAATGTCGTTTGAAAGACAGAAAGCAGCCATAACTTCTGAAGCAACTGTGATATCAAAACCGTCCTGTCTTGTAACACCGTCACCTTTGCCGCCAAGACCGTTTGTGATGTTTCTGAGGTTTCTGTCGTTCATGTCAACAACTCTTCTCCACACAATTTTCTTTGTGTCAATATCAAGAGCATTGCCCTGGTGAATGTGGTTGTCAAGCATAGCAGCAAGAAGGTTGTTTGCTGCGCCGATAGCGTGGAAGTCGCCTGTGAAGTGAAGGTTGATGTCTTCCATTGGAACTACCTGTGCATAGCCGCCGCCTGCAGCGCCGCCTTTAACACCAAATACAGGACCAAGTGATGGTTCTCTTACAGCAATGATTGTTTTTTTGCCAAGCTTGTTGAGTGCATCACCAAGACCGATAGTTGTTGTTGTTTTACCTTCACCTGCTGGTGTTGGGTTGATAGCTGTTACAAGGATAAGGTTGCCGTCTTCTGCATCCTTTAATTCGTTCTGTAAATATCTGTAGTCAATTTTTGCTTTGTATTTGCCGTAGTTTTCTACGTACTTGTCAGGGATTTCAATGCTGTCCGCGATTGTGTTGATTACCTGCATCTCTGCTCTCTGAGCAATTTCAATGTCTGTTAAAAATTCTGCCATTGTGTTTTCCTCCTCTTAGTTTTACACTGCACTTTTCCGCTTATTTAAGATTTTCTATACCTTCGATAACTGTGTTGTACTGATGGTCTACGTCAGGGAATGATCTTTCATTTGATTCCTTAACAAATTCGTTATATGCATCAAGAATAATTGTTCTGAGGTCTGCATATTTCTTCGCAAGCTTTGGCACCCACGCATTCATACCAAGCATATCCTGTGCAACAAGCACCTGCATATCGCAGCCCGCACCTGCGCCAATGCCGATAGTAGGAATTGAAATTTTTTCTGTAATAACATCTGCAACCATCTTTGGAATGCCCTCAAGAACAACCATAAAAGCTCCCGCTTCTTCCACGGCTCTTGCATCATCAAGAAGCTGCTGTGCTGCTTCAAAACTCTTACCCTGAACTTTAAATCCGCCTAACATTGATGCTGTCTGCGGTGTAAGACCGATGTGTGCACAAACAGGAATGCCGGCCTTAACAATAGCTCTGATCACAGGAGCCATGTCTTTTCCGCCTTCAAGTTTAACACAGTCGCATCCGCCTTCTGCAAAAATTCTGTTTGCATTTCTGATAGCATCTGTAACATCTGTGTTGTATGAGCCAAAAGGCATATCCCCAACTACAAAAGTATTCGGAGCGCCTTTAACAACTGTTTTTGTGTGATAAATAATGTCATCAACAGTAACACCAACAGTGCCCGGATATCCAAGCATTGTCATACCCATTGAGTCACCAACAAGAATCATATCTATATTACTTTCGTCAACAAGTTTAGCATTTGTATAGTCGTAGCAAGTAATCATAGTCATTACTCTCTCTCCGCCTTTTGATGCAATTATTTCAGGTACAGTAACTTTCTTTTTCATATAAAAATCCCCCTTCTGGATTTCTGACATATTTGTCTGACATTTATTATAGCAATTTATGTGCCAAGTATCATTATTTTTTATAAACTTTTTAAAAATTGAGTAAAAATGCTGTTTTAGAATTAAAAAAAGCACTGAAAACCATAGTTTTTAGTGCAAAATTAACGTGTATTCAATATATTTTCAGCCGTCATAAAAACAAAAAATGTTCAGAATATGTTTAAAATCGTTTTAATTACATAATGTTTAAACACATTTGAACGTTATGCATCAATCCCCTCGACCACAAAACATATTATTGAGGAAATAAAAAGCAATCATCAGATTGCTTTTTTGTCTTTAAATACAGTTAAAGATAGTATCATAAAAAGCGATGCTCCCACAAAAATCTGCACAGGATAGTTTATCACCGCCGCTTCAGGTATCAGCATCGGCAAGATACAAAGCGCACCCGCAGGCGGAACAAACGCCTTAAACCCATTGAGTATCAATATCATCCCAACCGTCGCAATCGCAGCTGCCAATGTAAGCGGAAGATTAAATTTTATAACAATTATGTATCTGCAAAGCGCACCCGCAAAAGCGCACAATGTAATAGCCGCAACAACCTTTAACGGCATTTTTCTTGCACCGCTTGTTCTTTTCGAAAACTCAGTAAAGGCAACCAGCAAAGGAGGCGCAACAGCAAATCTCCAGCCAAGATTAATTGCCGCAAGAGAAATAACAAGTACCAAGCCAAGACGAATAGCCGCATCAAACCAGTCCTGCTTTTCTGCTTTCACAGGGGTAAAACTTACCCGGTCTTTTATTTCAGACTTTTCAAGTACCACATGAAGCACAAGTATGATGGTTGTAAGGCAGAATGCCGATATCAGATATACCGGACTTTCCGTTCCAAGAAGCACCGGCAACGCTATAGCAGAAATCATAGGTGCAAATGATGTTCCGGACAAAAGATATATCACTTCCGCAATTCCATATGCCAAAGTCAAACGCATCCATACCGGCCCGGGAACAAACAGAACAATCCCAACCCCCGCAAATGCACAAATCATAATAAAAATCAGAATACGGATTCGGTTTGTTTTCCACGCAAATTTAGGCGCCATAAAAGCACCAACTGCAATGGCGGTAATCTCCGGAAATATAATTTCTTTTTCGTTCAGCAATTCTGCCGCACCAATCATAATCAGCACAACAAACAGAACCATAGCATAGATAACGGCTTGTTTTTTCATGTCTCTTCCCCTCCAAAACATCACCAACTTGAGATATATTTTCATTATATTACGCTGGAAATATTTTGAAAAGACACACCTCCAAACGGAAATAAAAAAAGACACCTATTAGGAGCAGTGTCGTAACCGCTCCTAACGAGTGTCTTTATAAATTACTGAAGTGGTCTCATTGTTGGGAAAAGGATAGCATCTCTGATTGATACTGCACCTGTAAGGAGCATTACCATTCTGTCGATACCGATACCAAGACCGCCTGTTGGAGGCATACCATATTCCATAGCTAACATAAAGTCTTCATCGATAAGGTTTGCTTCGTCGTCGCCCATTTCACGCATCTTAGCCTGGTGGTCAAAACGTGCTCTCTGGTCGATTGGGTCATTAAGTTCTGAATAAGCGTCACCATATTCACGACCAACGATGAAAAGTTCAAATCTTTCTGTAAGATGTGGCTGGTCTGGTTTTCTCTTTGTAAGTGGAGAAATTTCAACAGGGTAGTCCATGATGAATGTTGGCTGAATAAGGTTCTTTTCAACAAATTCATCAAAGAAAAGTGCAAGGATATCGCCTTTTTCATGTCTTTCTTCAAATTCAACATGTTTTTCTTTAGCGATAGCTTTTGCTTCTGCTGTGTCTTTAATTTCATCAAAGTCAACACCGCTGTACATCTTAACAGCTTCTGTCATTGTAAGACGAGCAAATGGCTTGCCAAGTTCAATTTCGTGACCGCCATATGTTACTGTTGTTGTACCATTAACTCTCTTGCAAACTTCTCTGAAAAGTTCTTCTGTAATATCCATCATGCCGTGGTAGTCTGTGTAAGCCTGATAGAGTTCCATAAGTGTAAATTCAGGGTTGTGTCTGATGTCGATACCTTCGTTTCTGAATACACGGCCGATTTCATATACTCTTTCAAAACCACCAACAATAAGACGTTTTAACGGAAGTTCAAGAGCGATACGGCAATACATATCTATATCAAGAGCGTTGTGGTGTGTGATGAATGGTCTTGCTGAAGCACCGCCAGGAATTGTCTGGAGTGTTGGTGTTTCAACTTCAAGGAAGCCTTTTTCATCGAGAATATTTCTGATTTCTCTGATGATAGCACTTCTCTTCATAAATACTTCCTTAACTTCAGGGTTTACGATAAGGTCAACGTATCTCTGACGATATCTTAATTCCTGATCCTTAAGGCCGTGGAATTTTTCTGGAAGAATCTGAAGGCTCTTTGAAAGAAGCACTACTTCGCTGGCATGAACAGAGATTTCGCCCATTTTTGTTCTGAAAACGATACCCTTAATGCCTACGATGTCGCCGATATCGTATTTTTTGAAGTCTGCATAGCTTTCTTCACCGATATCGTTACGGCTTACATAGCACTGAATGTTGCCATCTCTGTCCTGAACGTTGCAGAAGCTTGCTTTGCCCATTACACGTTTAGCCATCATACGGCCGCCGATAACAACTTCTTTGCCTTCCATTTCTTCAAAGTTATCTTTAATTTCCTGTGAGTGTGTATCTACAGGGTATTTTACAAATTTGAAAGGATCTTTTCCTTCATTCTGAAGTTTTTCGAGTTTTTCT
>JAFYQL010000161.1 GCA_017547125.1 Bacillota bacterium | reverse complement strand
GGTGCAGTAGATGCTGCAAACGAGTTTGGTGCTAATATCATACTTGTAGGTATCGAAGATATAATAAAAGAAGAACTTAAAAAATATACTTATCCCGAAGATAAAATTGAAGTTGTTCATGCGTCAGAGGTAATAGGTACAGATGAGGTTCCAACTCTTGCTTTTAGAAGAAAAAAGGACTCATCTATGGTTGTTGGTCTTAACCTTGTTAAAAAGGGTGAGGCTCATGCATTTGTATCAGCAGGCAGCACAGGTGCGCTTCTTACAGGCGCAACAATAATTATTGGCAGAATTAAAGGCATTGAAAGACCGGCTCTCGGCACATGCCTTCCATCAGTAAACGGATTTACATTCCTTCTTGACAGCGGTGCAAATGTAGACTGTAAGCCAAATTATCTTGTACAGTTTGCAAAAATGGCATCTGTATATGTTGAAAACGTAATGGGTGTTAAAAATCCTACTGTGGGCCTTGCAAACATAGGCGTTGAAGAAGAAAAGGGTAATGCCCTTGCAAAGGAAGTTCATGAACTTCTTAAGGAAGAAGAAAGCATCAACTTTGTAGGTAATGTTGAAGCAAGAGAAATTCCTTTCAATGCAGCAGACATTATTGTATGCGACGGCTTTGTGGGCAACATTATACTTAAGTTTGCTGAAGGTTTAAGTGTAGGTCTTTTCAAAATTATTAAAAGTGAAATTACTGCAGGCCCATACAAATTGGCAGCGGCACTGCTTAAAAAACCTTTCAAAAATGTTAAAAATCGTTTTGATTCTGAAGAGGTTGGCGGAGCACCATTTCTTGGTCTTAAGGCCCTTGTAGTGAAGGCTCACGGCTCTTCAAAGGCAAAAGGAATAAAAAATGCTATAAAACAGTGTACAATTTTCGTTGAAAATGATATTGTATTAAAAATAGAAGAAAAGCTATAATGTAATAGCACTGATATTTTTATTAAAACTATGTGGAGGTATTTTTAAATGGATAAAGCACAGGTACTTGCAATTATTGCAGAACAGCTTGGTATTTCAGAAAGCGATATTTCAGAAGAAACATCTTTTGCAGATTTAGGAGCAGATTCTCTTGACTTATTCCAGATTATTTCTGCACTTGAAGAAGAATTCAACATAGAATTTGAAAACGATGACGTTGAAAAAATCAAAACAGTAGGCGACGCATTAGAATACATCAAAAACGTTGTAGAATAATTTGATATGAACAATAAAAATTTGGTCGAATTTGAAAAAATAATCGAATACAAATTTAAAGACAATTCACTTCTTCGTCTTGCACTTACCCACAGTTCATTTGCCAACGAGCATAAACTGGGTAAAAACGAATACAACGAAAGACTTGAGTTTTTAGGTGATGCTGCTCTTGATCTTATTGTGAGCAGACACATCTACAAAAAGTTCCCTGAACTTCCTGAAGGCGAACTTTCAAAGCTCAGAGCAAGTGTTGTGTGTGAAGGTTCACTTGCCAAAAAAGCACGAGAAATAAGCCTTGGCAATTTTCTTCTTCTTGGAAAAGGCGAAGAAATAACAGGCGGCAGAAACAGAGATTCTGTTCTTGCCGATGCTTTTGAGGCAGTTATAGGGGCTATTTATCTTGACGGCGGTATGGAATGTGCTGAAAAGTATGTTGAAAGCCTTATGGCAGATGTGGTTGAAAACCTTAAAAGCGATTATCGCTATATGGACTGCAAAACACGTCTTCAGGAAATAATACAGAAAATAAGCAAAGATCCTATCAGTTATGCAATAGTTAATGAAGAGGGCCCTGACCACAACAAGGTTTTTGAAGCACAGGTATGCCACGAAGGCAGAGTGCTTGGTGTGGGCAAAGGAAGAAGTAAAAAAGAAGCCGAACAAAGTGCGGCGTCTGATGCTATCAGCAAAATGAATAAATAATTTAAACTCCGTCGATTTTTCGGCGGAGTTTTTTGTTTTGTCATAATTTATTACTGTTGACAATAGAAAGCATATAGTTCAAAATTGAATGGTCTGAATTATGATGTAAAACGGAGAACGAAATGAAAAAAGCGAAAAAACTTTTATATATAATATTATCTGCACTTCTATTAACATCCTGTGGAGAAAAAAACTTGGAAACAGAAGAAAAGACAAAAGATTTAAAGTATGAATACAGTATTGAAACAGATTATGCAGAAATGTTTTCAATTGACTGTTATGAAGGCGGATATGCAAAAATAAAAATAGACGGGGAAGGCGAGTTTCTGCTTGTGCCTGAAAATATGCCTGTGCCTGAAACAGAAGACGACATTACGGTGCTTAAGCAGCCTGTAGAAGACATTTATCTTACGGCGGTATCTGTTTATGATATGATAGAAAAACTTGGAGAAAGCCACAGAGTGAGCCTTACGGGCACAAAAAAGAGCAGTTGGTATATGGATGAAGCAATATTAGCCATGGAAGAAGACAAAATGAAATATGCCGGCAAATACAGTGCTCCTGACTACGAATTTATACTTTCTGAAAACTGTGGCCTTGTTGTAGCGTCAACTATGATGAAGCAT
>JAFYQL010000160.1 GCA_017547125.1 Bacillota bacterium | reverse complement strand
GAGGACTGAAAATCCTCGTGTCACTGGTTCGATTCCGGTTCTGGGCACTCTTTTTTTACCCTTAGTCTTTGGCTAAGGGTTTTTTTATATCTTTCACGGAGGACAAAATGGCTTTAAAACGAGATTTTACAAAAGGCAGTTTAAATAAACAGATATTCTTTTTTGCAGTACCTATAGTTATTTCAAATCTTTTTCAGGCGCTTTATAATGCAGTTGACATGTACTTTGTAGGCAAGCATATGGGGACAGTAGGCACCGTTGCCGTTTCTGTAGGCGGACCTGTTATGAACCTTCTTTTCATGGCAGTTGCAGGCATGGGCCTTGGCGTAACTCTTCTTCTCGGCAGCCTTATAGGCACAGGTGACGAAGAAAGAATAAAGAAAACAGCCAACACCGCAATTGTTATGTTTCTTGGTGCAGCAATTCTGATTACACTTCTGGGGCTTTTCCTTACACCATACATACTGAGTTGGATTCAGACGCCTCCTGAGGCCGTTGCAGACGCCGAAAAATATCTTCGCATCATTTTCCTCGGCATGATATTCACCCTCGGATACAACCTTGTGTGCGCTATGCAGAGAGGCTTTGGCGACTCTGTAAGCTCAATGTACTTTGTTATGGCAGCCTGCCTTACAAACATCGTACTCGACTACATCTTTATCGCACAGATGGGTCTTGAAGTTGTTGGTGCTGCAGCCGCAACAGTTATCAGCCAAGCTGTATCATTTATTTCAAGCATTATCTATTTCAGAAGCAAAAAACATATTGTTACATTCAGCCCAAAAGACTGGACATTTGATAAAGAAGTTGCCAAAGACCTTGTGCGTATCGGCTTCCCGTCAGCACTTCAGCAGGCAACCATCAATGTTGCTTACCTTGCATTAAACGGCATTGTAAACACATACGGCCTTGTAGCCAGCGCAGCCTACGGTATCTGCGTAAAACTTGACAACTTCGCCATTTTACCTTCAACAGCCGTAAACGACTCTGTAGCCGCTGTAACAAGCCAGAATCTTGGTGTGGGTCAGACAGAAAGAGCCGTAAAAGGTATCGGTGCAGGACGCAAGCTTATCATCCCATTCAACTGCATGCTTATGGTTGTGATGTATTTCTTCGGCGGAAAGCTTGCATCAATATTCAACACAGACCCTGAGGTTGTGTTTATGGCAGGCAAATATCTTAAGGTTTCCTGCTTTATGTATCTGCTTTACGGCATTTACTATCCGCTTATGGGCTTTGTTAAAGGTACAGGCAACGCTATGTTTGCTCTCAAAAACACAATTTTTGCACAGCTTATACTCAGAATTCCTGTGGCATATTTATTTGCGAAAGTTCTCGGCTTCGGTTTCTACGGCGTTGCAGCCGCTTGGATTGCAGCACCTATCAGTTCAAACACAATTTACACAATCTACTTAAAGAGCGGAAAATGGCTTGAAAGATTGGAAAGAAACAAAGCCAAAGGAAAAAGTATTTAAGAGAAAACAAGCAAGGAAAAAGGAGGAGTTTTATGAAAACAATTCATACACCAAACGCACCTGCTGCTCTTGGTCCATACTCACAGGCTGTTGCAGCCAACGGTTTTCTTTTTACAGCAGGCTGTATAGCACTTATACCAGAAACAATGGAGATTGACGGCACAGACATAACAACACAGACAGAAAGAGTCTGCCAAAACCTCGGCGCTATTCTCAAGGAAGGCGGCTCAGCCTTCGAAAAGGTAGTTAAAACAACTTGTTTCCTCGCTGATATGAATGACTTTGCAGCATTCAATGAAGTATATGCAAAATACTTCACAGGCAAACCTGCAAGAAGCTGCGTTGCAGTTAAAACACTTCCTAAAAACGTGCTTTGCGAAGTAGAAGCAGTGGCAGTAATTGAAAAATAAAAAAGTAAGGGTTCGGAACTAGTCCGAACCCTTTTGCTTTGCTTAATATTTGTTTTAAACCTTAATCAAGGCTTATCTTGTCTGTGCAAATACCCAATCTCTGATTTCTTCGCTTGCATAAGCTGGTGTCCATGAGAAGTGTGGATGTGGATAGAATACTTCTTTAGCTGTCCAAGTCTGGCTTAAGTAATCAACGCCTGCTTTATCAAGACCTGCTGTGATAATGCCAAAGTTTTCAAAGTTAACTGATGGGTCACCTTCTGCGTGGCAAATATAGATTCTGCCGCTCATTGGTTCAAGTTTGCTGTAATCATAAGCGTCGTCTACCATACCGCATACTGGAAGAGCTGCTGCGAATAATTCTGGGTAGTTGCTAATCATAGCATATGTACCCATACCGCCGAGTGAAAGGCCTGTTACATAAATTCTGTCTTTATCTACATAGTCTTTGCTGAGGAATTCTGTTTCAAGAAGTTCAAATGCAGCCTGACCATTTACGTCAATCATTTCGCCTAAACCCCAGTAATTGCTGTATGCTTTGTCAACCTGACCTGCAAGAACGATACATTCTTTTTCAGGGTCAGCTTCTGAATCTTTTGCCCAAACAGTAGCCATCTGATATCTCTTAAGGATCATATCTACAGGCTGATTATCAGGTGTACCAAAGTTGCTCTGGCCGTTGCCGTGAAGAGCAAATACTAATGGATATTCTTTTGTTTCATCAAAATCTGTTGGGAAGTATACATTGTATTTGAATTCATAGTTGCTGCCATCTTCAAGTTTGAAGTTGTATACTTTCTGTTCAAAGAGATCATAAATTTCTTTATCACATTCTCTTGTAATTTTAATCTTGTATTCTTTGTCATTAGCTTTGATAACTGCTGTCTGAACAAATTCTACATCATAGTCTTCATATCTCTGACCAAGAGGAACTACATAACCGCCAAGATCTGCATTATATTTAATTGCTGTGTCTTCAGCGTATGTTACGTTGTTTGTGTAGTCGTATGTTGTAACTTCGCCTGTAACTTTAAGGCCTGCATCTGCTTTAACAAGAACTGCATAAATGTCGCTCTGTACTTTTACATCATAGTTTGTTTTTGCTGGATTGAATAATGTTTCAGCAAAAATGTCTTCTGTTGTAACGTCAACTACATCAAGTTTTGTAAGTACAGGATCTTTGCTCTGTTCAAATAACCAATTTCTTGCTTCTTCGTTAGCATAAGCTGGTGTCCATGTGAAGTGAGCATTTGGATAGAAGATTTCGCCTGCTTCATATACAGTTGCTTTGTAATCAACGCCTGCTGCTTCAAGAGCCGCTATAGTTGTTGCACCATATTCATCGTATGGAACTGCAGGGTCATCTTTTGCGTGGTAAAGCCATACTGCAACCTTGTCTTTAAGAACTGCTGCTTTTTCAGGATCAAGACCGCCGCAAACAGGAAGGATAGCTGCAAATTCATCTGGGTATGCTACTGCAGTTGCAAATGAACCGAAACCGCCCATTGAAAGACCTGTTGCATAAATTCTGTTTTCATCTACGCTATAGTCAGCTTTGATTTCCTGTAAGAGGTTATGAGCTGCAATACCCCAAGGCTGTAATGCATAAGGATCGTCAACTGGTCTTACACCGTCATACTGAATCATAAATGTTGTCCAGCCATTGCCTTCTGTAGGAACAATCTGTGGAGAAACAACGATACATTCGTTGATGCCTGCTTCTGAGTCTTTTGCCCAGATTGTAGCTGACTGATATCTCTTTAATACCATGTCAAGAGGCTGAGGTGATCTCTGGCCTGCACCGTGAAGAACATAAACTACAGGATAGTCTTTGCTTGCATCATAGTTTGATGGAATGTAAAGTTCATAAGGAAGTGTAAGTCCTGTTTCTTTATCTGTGTATGTAAGTTCTTCGAAGAGTGCGTAAATATCGCTGTCATCTTCTCTTGTAATTTCTACTGTATATTCTTTTCCGCCTTCAACAGCGATTGTTGCTGTCTGAACGAATTCATCATCATAACCTTCGTATGTCTGATCAAGTGGTACAAGGTAGCCACCCTGTGCTTCGTTGTAAGCTATTTCTGTGCCGCCTACGTATGATGGAGTTGCTGCGCCGTAGCCGTATGTATCTTTGTCTGCTGTTACTGTAATTTCAGCATCAGCTTCCGCTTTGATAAGTACGCCGTAAATATCGCTCTGTACTTCTACTTCATAAGCTGTTTTGTCAGGGTTAAATGCTGCTTCGTCACAAATATCTTTTGTTGTAATATCCACAACATCAAGAGCTGAAAGTTCAGTCAAATCTGCGCCCTTGTCAGGAACCTGAAGTTTCTGACCTGGATAAATAAGATCCGGATTAGCAAGTTTGTTTGTTTCAGCAAGATTCTGCCATGTTGTGTCATACTTAGGTGCAATTTTTGAAAGCCATTCGCCTTCCTGTACAACGTGAGTACCAGCCATTGCACTCTGCACTGCACCAAGAACAAGAGTTGATGCAACTGCCATTGATAAAACTTTCTTTAAACTTTTGTGCTTCATTAACTAAACCCTCCTTTTTACCCTTTAAAAATAATATCTCTGTGCCTTTATCTTATTTTCAGTCTGAAAGCGACATCTTTATGTCTGAGCATACAATTGTTTCCGCAAACTTTCGCCCAATCACCAATTTTTCAGAAAAAAGACCCTAAAAACATTATTTTCTGCAAT
>JAFYQL010000159.1 GCA_017547125.1 Bacillota bacterium | reverse complement strand
TATTTAATACATTTTTTGCGTTTTGTCAAATTTTGTTTCTGTTTTTATAAAATTTTAATTATAAAAGATGTGGAAGGAAGTAAACAACCTGTTTGTACCACCAATCCCAGTCGTGATTTACATCGCTGCCCCAGAAGTCAACCCAGAGGTTAATGCCCTTGTCATAAAGTATTGAAGCCATCTGTCTTGTTGTTTCAGGCATTTCCCATGCACCCTGTCCAACACAGATAACGCCTTTTTTCTTGTTATACTGTTCAATAAATGGATGGTCAGGAGCAAGGTTTGCAAGGTAGTGAACAGGCGAGTTCTGATATACCACTTCGTCCATATAGTTGCCAAAACCAAATTCTGCTGTGTAGATGCCGCTTAATGCAAGAACTCTGTCGAAAATGTCAGGTCTGCGGAAGTAAAGGTTTACTGCGTGTGTTGCGCCAAGGCTGCAGCCAAATACCATAATGCCAGGTTTGCCATTCCAGCCGTTTCTTTCGTTTGTCATGTGATGAATAAATGGTGCAACTTCGTTTGCAATATAGCTTATCCAAGCTTCATAGCGGCGGATTCTCCAGTATGGGTCGCCGTCTTTGTTGCTCCATGTTTCAAGGTCGATAGTGTCAATTGAAAATACCATAACCTGACCTGATTCAATCCAAGGAGCCCAAGTGTCTGTCATTTTGAAGTTTTCAAAGTCAAAATATCTTCCGTCCTGGCAAGGAATAAAAAGTACAGGGCGGCCTGAATGACCATATACCTTCATTTCCATATCTTTGCCTAATGAGTTGCTGTAAAATTTATAGTACTGAGTTTCCATAATATCCCCCTTATTATTTATCATAAAGTAAAGTGCTTATAAAAAATGGCACCTGTTTTTCCCAGCTTCCTTCGCTGTGAGTGCCGTTTGGCACAACGCGGCTGTTTACATAAACGCCTTTTTCAATAAGTATTGCTGTAAATGTTACAAAAAGCTCCTGCATATATGGATGGTTTGCAAATTCCTTTGAGCCGTAGTCCATATATATGGAAGTGTTTTTTCTAAGTTTTGCAGTTTTGATCATGTTCATCAGCTTTTCCGGATGAGTCCATAATGATGGAGAAAGAGATGCTGCTGCAGAAAAATATTTGTTGTATTTGATAAGAGCATAAAGGCTCATAAGTCCGCCCATTGAGCTTCCGCCTACAAATGTGTTGTTTCTGTCAGGCAGTGTGCGGTAGTTTTCGTCGATATAAGGCTTAAATACCTTAACCAGATAGTCCATAGTTTTTTTGCCTTTGCCTGTAACGTGGCCAAAGTGATGGTCGTCAAAGGTAAAAGGTGAATATTCTTTAAGACGGCTGTTGTCAGGGTGAGTATTGCATTCGATGGCTGCAATAATCATTGGTGTTTCAGTAAAGTCCATAAAGTCTTTCATGCCCCAGCTTTTGCCGTAAGTTGCATCTTCGTCAAAAAATACATTGTGTCCGTCAAACATATATAAAACAGGATAGCGTCTGTCTTCGTCTTCTTCGTATGATTCAGGAAGGTAAATGTATGCCTTTCTTGTTTCATCTCCGGTAAGAGAAGGTATTGTAATATCCCACTTTTCTACCATATGTAAAACCTCCCAAGGTGAATAAAGTTATGTATATTATATAGTGCATGGCGCAAAACTTCAACTGCATAAAGCAAGCTGAAATATAAAATAAAAAAGCAGTAAAACCAGAGATTTACTGCTTTAACTAATATGCTTACTGTGGTACCTGGCCTGTAAGAAGAGTTTTGTAGAAAATTTCAAAACCGTATACAATACAGAAAATCATAATCATCCACCAGATAGCTGTTTTTGGTTCTTCTTTTTTTGTTTTTTCTGCGGCTGTCTTTTCTTTCATGTTTTCTGGTGTAACAAGTCTTTTGTTAAGTATTGATGAAAGACCGAAGCCTTTTACTGATGAATTGTTTTTAACATCTTTGGAAACAGAACCAAGATGGTGTTTACGCATATTATCGAAATCTTTGTTATTCATTATAAGTCCCCCTTCGATATATAAATATATTGTATTAAAAAGAAAATAAAAAGTCAAAGGAAATGCTCCTTTAAACATATATAAATACGAAAGAAATCCAAAGATTTGCTACTTTTGTGGCATTTGATACATCAATCTGTTATAATTAATGTATCTATGTAGTTTGGAGATGAGTTTTTGGAAGAGAGAAAAACAGGCCTTACGCAGGGGCAGGCACTTGTTGCCATGACTGTGGCGGGTATATGCTGGAGTTTTTCCAGCTACTTTATAAAACTTAATCCGTGGAGCAGTTTTCAGGTGGCGGCAGTAAGAGGGCTTATTTCTTCGCTGACTCTTACGGCATACCTTTGTTTTATTGAAAAAAAGCACCTTGTTGTAAACAGAGCCACTTTGTTTGTAAGTATATTTGTGTGCTTTAAATATATTTGTTTTATTTCGGCCAACAAGCTTACAACGGCGGCCAATGCAGTTGCTATGTATCAGGTTAACGTAATAGTGATACTTGTTGCAGGCTGTATAGCATCAAAAAGCCTTCCGCGTAAAAAGGACGTTGCCATAATAATTGCCACTATGACGGGCATAATACTTTTCTTTATGGGCAAGTTTTCTTTTTCGGGATTTCTTGGCAATATACTTGCGGCAACATCGGGCTTTTGCACAGCCATAATGTTCTTTTTAAATGCAAGATTCAAAACATTTGAAGAAAAGCTTTCTGGCATAATACTTGGCAGTGCCATAAGCTCTGTCCTTGCATTTACAATATCGGCGGGGGAAACATTTACAATCACACCTGTTTCGGTGGGATCAATACTTTTCCTTGGTCTTATTCAGCAGAGTCTTGCGTTTATATGCTACAGTAAGGCAACCCGTGTTTTAAATGCTTTTACCTGTTCAATCATAGCTTCGCTTGAGCCGGTATTAAGCCCTATTATATGCTTCCTGCTTCTTGGCGAAACGCCGGGGCAGTATGCACTTGCAGGTGCAGTTATAGTTATAGGTTCAATTACTTTATGGAGTATTACAGACTTTAAGAAAAAAGCTTAAAAAGGTGGTAGAAAACTATGCTTAAAGGAAAAACAGTTCTTGTTGGTGTATCAGGTGGTATTGCCAGCTACAAAATGGCAAACTGCGTAAGCATGCTTTTAAAACTTGGCGCAGAAGTTCACGTGCTTATGACAGAAAACGCATGCAACTTTATTAACCCTATTACTTTTGAAACACTCACAAATAATAAATGTATTGTTGATACATTTGACAGAAATTTTCAGTTCCATGTGGCACACGTATCTCTTGCCAAAAAAGCTGATGTATTTCTTATTGCTCCTGCAACAGCCAATGTAATCGGCAAGCTTGCAAATGGCATTGCAGATGATATGCTCACAACTACAGCTCTTGCCTGCAGAGGCCAGATTATAGTTGCTCCGGCTATGAATACAGCAATGTACCAGAACAGAATTGTTCAGGACAATATCGAAAAGCTTAAACATTTCGGCTTCAAGATTGTAACTCCGGATAGCGGATACCTTGCATGCGGGGACACAGGCGAAGGCAAAATGCCGTCTGAAGAAGTTCTTATTGAACACGTTATACAGGAAATTGCCTATGAAAAGGATATGGTTGGCAAAAAGCTTATCGTAAGTGCCGGTCCTACTCAGGAAGCTCTTGACCCTGTAAGATATATCACAAACCACTCAACAGGCAAGATGGGCTACGAAATAGCAAAGGCTGCCACAAGAAGAGGCGCTGAGGTTACACTTGTAAGCGGAAAAACAAACCTTAAAGCACCTATGTTTGTAAATACAATCAATATCAGAAGTGCACAGGATATGTTTGAAGCATTCCGTGATAACTTTGAAAATAACGATATCGTTATCAAGGCTGCTGCCGTTGCAGATTACAGACCAAAAACTGTTGCAGACAACAAAATCAAGAAAAAAGACGGCGATATGGTTATTGAACTTGACAGAACTATGGATATCATCAAATATATGGGTGAAAACAGAAAAGAAGGTCAGTTTATCTGCGGATTCTCAATGGAAACAGAAAATATGATCGAAAACAGTAAGGCAAAGCTTATCAAGAAAAATATCGATATGATTATTGCCAATAACCTTAAACAGAGCGGTGCGGGCTTTGGCACAGATACAAATGTGGTAACTATCATTACAAGAGAAGAAGAAAAGCAGCTTGAAATAATGACAAAAGAAGAGGTTGCCAACAGAATACTTGATGAAATAATGGCAAAAATGAAATAAAAAAAGCGGGAGTTTTAAACTCCCGTTTTTTGTTATCCTGCCATTATAAACTGAAGTAAGAATACAAGTGTTATACCATAAGTATATGGAGAAACCTGTTTTGCTTTTCCGCTGAAAAGCATAATAAGTGTGTGGCTTATAAGGCCAAGTGAAATACCAGTTACAAGGCTGTATGTAAGGGGCATCATAGCCATGGCAAGGAATGCAGGCAGAGCCTCTTCTATTTTTTCAAAGTTGATGTATTTAAGTACGTCCATCATAAGAATACCGGACATAATAAGTGTGGTTGCTGTTGCGGCTGATGGAATAGATGCTGCAACCGGTGCAATGAAAATGGTAAGAAGAAAACAGATGCTGGCAACAACACCTGAAAGACCTGTTCGTCCGCCTTCAATGGCCATAGCGGCACTTTCAACATAAGTTGAAACAGTAGTGACACCAAGCATTGAGCCTACGCATGTGGTTACTGCATCGGCACGTAAAACCTTTGAGAAGTTCTGTGCAGTTGTACCTTCGTGGCTTATTTCAACAATGTGATCTGTTGCAAATACAGTGCCCATACTTTCAAATACGTCCATAATACAAAGAGTAGCGATAATAACCACAACGGATAAAATCACACCTGGAATACCCCACGCATTATGCGGAGAAAAAAGACCGGCAAAGTCTGGTCTGAGTACTGTGAAAAGCACCTCGAAAGCATGTGAAATATTCATATTGATTTTTGTAAGATGGAAAAGGCCTAAAGGCATAGCGATGGCAATACAAGCAAGCTTGCCTATAAATATAGCTCCGTGAACGTGCTTCATAAGAAGAATGGCTATAAAAACTACGCCGAAAAGACAAAGCAATGCACTTTTTGCATCATAGCTTCCGTCTGTAAGTGAAGTGAGCTGAACAAGCTGGTTTGAATGGCCAACTATAAGGTGTGCCTTCTGCATACCCATAAAGGCGATGAAAAGACCGATACCTGCAGTAACGGCAAACTTAAGGTTTGTTGGAATGCCGTCCTGGATTTTTTCTTCAATGCCGCATACTGTGAGTATAAAGAACACAATACCGCTTAAAAATACGGCTGCAATTGCTTCGTTGTATGAGTATCCCATTTTTGTGCAAATACTGAAAGAAATGAATGTGGCGATAGCAAGGCTAGGCCCCTGTGCGAAAGGAAGATTGGTGTAAAATGCCAGTATCAATGTTCCGAAAAACGCCGCTATGCAGCACATAACGGTAAGGGCGGTTAAAAGTTCGCCTGCGGTTACACCGTGTGAAACAATTTTGTTTACAAGAAACATTCCGCCCGGAGAAAATGCCGCAGGAAATGCATTCATAAGTGTGTTTGGTACAAGAAAAACTATATATACCATAGTGAAGTATGCAGTAAGCCCTGACAATACTTCAGTTTTGATTGTCGACCCTCTTTTTGAAATATGGAAGTAGGTGTCTATTTTCTGCGATAAAATAGTAATCGCCTCCCTCTTTTAATAATATGTACGGATAAAATGCCATATATCCTCACAATAATTTTAACATCAATATATGTATATAATCAATAGCACATACGTGAAAAAAGACGCAAATTGCTTGAAAAATAAAGAAAAAACCTGATGAAATGCAAAAATAAAAGAGCCTTGAAAAATCAAGGCTCTTTGTTTTTATCAGAATCTTCTTCTTTCTTCTTCAGCTCTCTGTGCAGCCATTCGCTGTGCTCTTCTGCGGGCACGGCGTCTTCTTCTGCGCTCTTTCTGAATTTTTATGTTGATTGCTCTGATGATGAAAAGTGCAATTGCAATGAAAGCAAGTATTCCGCCTACAAACTTGAAGTTTACAGGATTCTTTTCTTCCATATCAATTTTGTCAGGCTCTTCCGGAGAAAGTGAATCTTTAACGGCTTTTATTTCGCCTTTTGCAATTTCCTGACCATCAAGAGTATATGTCACTGTACCTATAACATCATCCTTAAAAACGGCATTTTTTGTTACTGTGTTCATAGAAATGCTGCTTTCAACCTCTGATGCACGGCGCTCAAGAGGGAGTGTTGCCTTGGCTTTTGAAGTAATTCTTCCGTCTACACTGTCAACAACCTCAAAATCTTTGCCTTCGCCTCTTACAACCTCTATTGTGCCAAGCACCTCAGTTGTGCTTCCAAGCTCAACTGTCTGGAAGTTGTTGAAACCGTAATCAAAAAGTGCAATAGTGTCTGTGTATTCGCCGTAGCCTGTTGATTTGAGTACAACGGAGATAAGTGTTGTGCCGTCTTTTTCGGCAAAGGCTACAAGTGTATTTCTTGCTTCGTTTGTGAAACCTGTTTTTCCGCCTATACAGTATTCGTAGTGGAAGATGCTTGCAGGTTTTAAAAGCTGATTCTGTCCGTGAAGGTATCTTATTTCAGGCTGCTTGTTTGTAGGCTGAATTTCGAAATATACAGAAGACATTATTTCCTTAAAATAAGGATATTTAAGCACTTCTTTTGCGATAAGAGCCATATCGTAGGCTGTTGTGTAATGGTTTTCATCGTGAAGACCATGTGCATTTACAAAGTTTGTGTTTTTGCAGCCAAGCTCTTTTGCTCTTTCTGTCATCATCACAGAAAACTCTTCCATACTGCCTGCAATGTGCTCGCCAACGGCATTTGAAACTTCGTTTGCAGACTGAAGCATAATGCCGTAAAGACACTGCTCAACAGTAAGCATTTCGTCAGGAACAATGGCAATGTGGCTGCTGCCGGGCTCGATTGAAAAAACTGCATCGTGAGAAAATGTGACAATTTCATCTTTTTCACAGTTTTCAAGCACAAGAAGTACCGTCATAAGCTTTGTGATGCTTGCCGGATAGTATCTTGCAGTTGAGTCCTTGTTGTAAAGTATTTCGCCTGTTGATGCATCTATAAGTATTGCAGCCTCGGCATCAAGTGCAAGAGATGCGGCCGCGGCCTCTGTTTTTGGTGTTGTTATTGCGCCGAAGCATGTGAATGTATTTAAAATTGCATAAATCAATGCAAAAGCCAAAATTAGTAATTTTTTCATTTGGAGCTCCTATATTTTTATTTATAAACGTGTTACACTTAAGTATAACAGAAAAAATTATTGAGATAAATAAAAAAATGTCTTTTGAGGTATTTTTATGAAAATTGAAAGAATTAAATATCTTGCGATGGCAATGGTTGTCATACTTTGTGGTATATGGTATTCTTCCTATTCAAAGGATGAAGAATTGACCTTTGCAAGAGAAGATAAAATATATTATGATAATATAGAAGCAATAGGCAGTTTTAATGAAATGATGAAAGATGACATCATAAACATAAACACTGCCGATGTTTTGCGTCTTATGGAGCTTGATGGCATAGGCGAAAAGACGGCACAAAAGATAGTGGATTACCGCACAGACAATGGCAGCTTTGAAAGCATAGAAGACATTATGAATGTAAGCGGTATTGGAGATAAAACATTTGAAGAAATAAAAGATTATATAACGGTTGAAGGTGAGGAATGAAAATGGCCGGTAAAATACTTGTAGTAGATGACGAAAAATTGATTGTAAAAGGAATAAAATTCAGCCTTGAGCAGGAAGGCTTTGAAGTTACAGCGGCTTATGACGGCGAAGAGGCTCTTAACTATATAAAGGAAGGAAACTTTGATCTTGTTGTGCTCGATGTTATGCTTCCAAAAATGGACGGACTTACTGTGTGCCAGACAACAAGAGATTTTTCACAGATTCCTATTATTATGGTAACAGCAAAAGGCGAAGATATGGACAAAATTATGGGCCTTGAATATGGCGCAGATGACTATATCGTAAAGCCATTCAATATTCTTGAACTTAAGGCAAGAATAAAGGCTATCTTAAGAAGAAGCATTAGAAAAGTTGAAGTTAAAACAGAGCAAAAAACAAATGTTATCGAAAGAAAAGGCCTCCGCCTTGAAACAGACAGCAGAAGAGTGTTTATTAATGGCAAAGAAACAAACCTTACTGCCAAGGAATACGATATTCTTGAGCTTCTTATCAAAAACGAAGGCAAGATTTATAGCAGAGAAAACCTTCTTGATACAGTATGGGGCGTTGACTATCCGGGCGATGCAAGAACAGTTGACGTTCACGTAAGAAGACTGAGAGAAAAAATAGAGGCTAACCCAAGCGAACCTCAGTATATCTTCACAAAATGGGGAGTTGGATACTATTTTGGATAAGAAAAGAAAAACCCTGAGCATTAAGTGGATACTTTTGCTTACATATATTGCAGTAAGTATTGTTCCTCTTGTTATGTTCAGCTCCGTAATTTTTAAAGCAACTGAAAATTACTATGTGGAAGAAAGAAAAAAGGAACTTCTTAATCAGGCCAATATTTTTGCCGGACATATCACTATTTCGGACTATCTTTTTGATGCAGAAAAAAAGGGCGAGTTTGACGAAGATATAGAAAATACAAGCACCGAAGGCGGATACAGAACCATTGTTGTTGACTCCACAGGCACTGTTATCAATGATTCAAACCGTACTGAAACAGGCAAAATGTACCTTATACCTGAAATCATAGAAGCCCTTGATAATAAAGATATTGCCAAGCTTCAGCCAAACGGAAGTATTTACGCCGTTGCAAGTATTGCAGATGAAGCGGGACAGAAGGTGGGTGCTGTGCTTATTGCCGATATGCCAAGCGATATTGCTGAAAAAATGGCAGAAATCAAGCATCAGGTCTATGTCCTTCTTGCTATGGTTGTTTCTATTGTAGGCTGTCTTGTGTTCTGGTTTGCCCACATTATAACAGAACCGCTGAACAAAATGATGCAGGTTATTGAAAAAATAGCCGACGGACATCTTGACCAGAGACTGCCTGTAAAACAGCTTAACTATCACGAAATGGAAATGGTTTCACAGTCAGTAAATGATATGGCAACAAAGCTTGAACAGGTTGACAGTTCGCGCCAGCAGTTTGTATCAAACGTAAGCCACGAGCTCAAAACACCTTTAAGTTCGATAAAGGTACTGAGCGAGTCACTTCTTATGATGCCTGATGCACCAAAAGAAATGTATGTTGAGTTTATGGGTGATATCAACAGTGAAGTTGACCGAATGACAGAAATCATTAATGACCTTCTTACATTAGTTCGTCTTGATCAGAAGGAAATTCCGGTAAACTTTGTAAACGAAAACCTCAACAAGGTTATCGGCGACATCGTAAAAAGACTTCAGCCTATTGCAGGAAGCAAAAATATAAACCTTGTTTATGATGAAATTAAAGATGTCAATGCAGATATTGACGAAACAAAGTTTACTCTTGCTATCTCAAACCTTGTGGAAAATGGTATCAAATACACTGATGACGGTGGCGAAGTTAAGGTTGTTCTTGACAGTGACCATCAGAATGTATTTATAACTGTAAGCGATACAGGTATAGGTATGGCAGAAGAAGAACTTTCAAAGATATTCCAGAGATTTTACAGAATAGATAAAACAAGAGACAGAGAAACCGGCGGCACAGGTCTTGGCCTTGCCATAACGCATTCCACAGTGCTTATGCATAACGGAAGCATCAAGGTTTCAAGCAAAGAAAATGAAGGCACAACTTTTGTTGTAAGAATACCTCTTGTTAACAGCAATCTTAAGTAAGGGGTGAGGCACATGAAGACAAACAAAAAAATAGCAGTTGCCCTTTCGGTCATTTTTGCTTTGATAGCATTTATCAGTGTGCTTGCAGCCTTTAACGATAAAAAACCGACAGATGAAAGCAGCATAAACATGGGTGCGGACATATATTATGTTCAGAACATAGGATCAACACTTGTAAGTGAAAAGTGTGAGATAGACGGTGTTTCGATGCATGATATGGCAATGTCAGCCATTGAAAAAATGCAGAGCAGACCAAAAAGCGAAAGCCTTGTTTCGGCGGTACCGCCAAATGTGGAAGTGCTTGACGTTAAGATATACAACAAAAAAATAATAGTGGATTTTTCTGAAGAATATCTTGAACTTAAAGCCGGGGAAGAAATGATTTGCCGTTCGGCAATGGTGTGGACGCTCACAGGGCTCTACTTTGTTGACGGTGTGTCATTTACTGTTGAAGGCAAGCCTGTTGTTAAGGTAAACGGCGATGCACTTGGCGTTATGACAAGGGACAACCTTATTATCAATGCTGAAATAGACCCTGAACCTACAAATTCAACAAGAAGCATAACAATTTATTTTGCTGATGCTACTGCACAGACTCTTGTTAAGGAAGAAATAAGAGTAAACGTAAATATAAACGAAAACCTTGAAAAATATATTATGGAAGCACTTATCGCAGGACCTTCCGGTGAAGGCAAGTTAAGAACAGTTCCTGCAGAAACAAAGATAAGGGATATAAAATCTGCCGACGGTATATGCTATGTTGACCTTAGTGAAGACTTTGTTACAAAGCACGGCGGCGGTGAAACGGCAGAAATGCTCACAGTTTATTCAATAGTAAACTCCCTTACAAGACTTTCTTCCATAGAAAAAGTACAGTTCCTTATAGAAGGCGAAAAGAGAAGCCAGTTTAAAGGCGGACTTGAGTTTGACAAACCTTTTGAGGCTAAAGAATTTGATTGATGAAAAGACCATTTTTATATTTCACAACATTTTTAATAATGGGAAAATTAAGCGGACAGTATGCGGCTATTTTGCCGTATACTGTCCTTTTGTCATTGGTATTTTGCATTGTTTGTGGAATTAGGAAGAAATCTTATACTTTTATAATACCTTTTGCAGTTTTTATTTTTGCCCTTGGGTTGCATTTCGCCACTGAAAAGGAAACACCGTTTTCTCCGTGGGAAGATGTGCGTCTTAAAGGCAGTGTTGTTAATATTCAGTATACTCAAAGCGGAAAGCAAAGGCTTGATTTCAGGGCAGACGAAATCATCATTGATGAAACTGTCGAAGAAACCGACATAAGAGTTATGATTTATATGCCTGAAGGAAGCTTTGTTAAAACGGGTGATGTTATAGCCATAAAGGGCAAGGTTGCGGATATGAATAAACCGTCTAATCCGGGTGGGTTTGATATGGGCAGATATACTGCCTGCAAAAATTATGACACTGCCGTTTATGCCGAAAAGGTTTATTTGCTTGAAAACGGAAAAGGCGGATTTTACGGAAGTCTTAATGCTTTCAAGGAAAGAATAAATTCTGTATATAAGCATGTTTTCCCTGAACAGGAGGCCGAAATAATATCTGCCATGGTCCTTGGAGGCGGAAGTGCCGTAAGCGAAGAAATAAGAGAACTTTATTCTCTTTCAAGCATATCACACGTGCTTGCGGTATCGGGTCTGCACACATCTGTTATTTGTGCGGCGCTGATTTTTGTATTAAGAAAATTCTTGTCTGACCGCAATACATATCTGGCAACTTCAGCTGCCATTATAGGATATGCCTTTTTCACAGGCCTTAGTCCGTCTGTTGTAAGGGCGGTTATTATGCTTGAGGTTATACTTTGGGGACACATACTCAAAAGAGAAAGCGACACCCTTAACTCACTTTGTGCCGCAGCATTTATAATGATAGTAAATAACACCGATATCATATATGATGTCAGCTTTGTTTTAAGTGCTACATCAGTTTACGGCTGTGTGGTGTGTGCGGAGATACTTGGAAGCGAAGAGAGTTTCAAACAAAAGATACTTTCTATAATGGCGGTGTCTTTTGTTGTTACATCAATGATCCTTCCTGTTATGGCAAACAACTTCCACCACGTTTCATTTGC
>JAFYQL010000158.1 GCA_017547125.1 Bacillota bacterium | reverse complement strand
CCGTAAGTCATTTTTTCCCAGGCTGTATATTCTTCACTTGTAATTGTTTTTACATCAAATTCTTTGCCGAAAGACTGTTCAAGCTTTGCCTTTACATTATCAAGCTTGCGGTCAAGAATTCCCTTTTCGCCTGCACTTTCGCAGATAAGAGTAAGTCTTCCGTCTTCCATATCGCCGATTTTTGCTCTTTCAAGGAAGCTTCTTTCAACCACGTCAAACTCATCAAGGAAATCATCCCACTGAGCTTTAACATTTTCAAGGTCTTCGCTCATAGCCTTTGGCTTTGGTTTTTTAGGGGCTTTCTTTTCCTTTGGTGCTTCAGCAGAAACCACCTGTACAGTCTTAACTCCGTTTTTAACCTCTCTTTCAAGGTATGCAACCTTTGCTGCAAGAGCAGTTACGTCTGTTTTTGATGCAGGTGAACAAAGCTTTATAAGCCCCACTTCAAGCATAACCCTTTTGTTTGATGCATATTTTATGTCAGCTGAAATAAGAGAAAATTCTCTTATAAAATATATAATTTCTTCAGCAGATATTCTTTTTATCTGTGCATTAAGCCTGTCCACGTTTTCCATAGACATATCAAGAAGGCTTTCTGCGTCTTCTGCAGTTGACACCACAAGAAGATTTCTGAGGTGCTGAATCATCTCATCAACAAAATGATTCAAATCTCTGCCTGCTGACATTATTTCATCAACTATGGAAATCGCTTTTGCGCAGTCCTTTTCAAGCACTGCATCAAGCATATTGTAAAGCACATTGTCATCAACTGCACCGGCAATTTCTCTCACCTTGTCTGCAGTTATTCTTTCACCATAGTAAAAGCTTAAGCACTGGTCAAGTATACTTAAACTGTCTCGCATTGAGCCATCGCCAAGCTGCGCCACATAATGAAGTGCATCATCATCGATGTTTACATTTTCGTTTTCGATATATGTTTTCAAAGATGCAACTATCTGTCCTGAGTTGATACGTTTAAAGTCAAATCTCTGACAGCGTGAATGGATAGTTGCAGGCACTTTCTGCGGGTCAGTTGTTGCAAGTATGAATATAACATGTTCAGGCGGCTCTTCAAGTGTCTTTAAAAGTGCATTGAAAGCACCTGTTGAAAGCATATGAACTTCGTCGATGATATAAACTTTATACTTGCCTTCGGAAGGAGCATATTTAACTTCTTCACGGATTTCTCTGATATTGTCAACGCCGTTGTTTGATGCAGCGTCAATTTCAATTACGTTTACGCTTCTGCCTTCGTTCATGGCAGTGCAAAGCTCACATTCATTGCAAGGTTCACCGTCGTGAAGATCAAGGCAGTTTATCGCACGGGCAAAAATCTTGGCTGTTGATGTTTTGCCTGTACCTCTTGTTCCGCAGAAGAGATATGCGTGTGAAACTCTGCCCGATGTCATCTGGTTTTTGAGAGTACGCACAATATGGTCCTGGCCAATAACTTTTTCAAATGTATCCGGTCTGTATTTTCTGTAAAGCGCTGTATAAGCCAAGGCAATCTCCTCCTCTCAAAAAAATCAAAAAAGCACACTCAGCGAGTGTGCTTTCTTAGCGGCACTAACCGCCGTTAATATTTAAAAAGAATCCATGCGCCTGTCTTTGACAATTAAATGCCAGAGCGCTTACTTGTTCAAAAGCTCAAGCCAAGCTACCCCGCGCACACAAAAGTTATTGCTTAGTGCTGCTTCCTTCCGGACCTGACACGGTTCACAAGCTCCTGTCGCACGAGACTCAGCCGTCAACACCTCTCCCAAGGGCTGACCTAAGACACTAAAGGCCTCAGTACAGGCGTCACCTCTGCTATAGCGGATTGCAGATACAAGGAGCCGCTACTTCCCCGGCTAGCATGGAAATTTTATAAACATATTCAGTTTGCACATAAGTGCATCAAAAACTATTATACAGATTTTACATCTCCATGTCAACGAAAACGTCATTTCAAAAATTCTTTTATTCCGCCGCTTTCTTTCTGAATCTCTTAAAAAATTCTGTCATAATGCTGCTGCACTCTTCCTGAAGCACACCTTCTGTAATTTCAACCTGGTGATTAAGTGCATCCATCTGCAAAAGATTTATAACAGAGCCTGCACAGCCTGCCTTTTTGTTTTTTGCACCAAAAACCACTCTCGGTATTCTTGCCTGAACAATGGCACCTGAGCACATAGGACAAGGCTCAACTGTCACATACATTGTGCATTCTTCTATTCTCCAGTCCTTAAGATAGCCTGCAGCCTCATTTATAGCTATTATTTCAGCATGTCCAAGTGGATTTGCAAGAGAATTTCTTTTATTATAGCCTCTGCCTATTATTTCGCCATTGTGCACTATAACGGCACCAATAGGCACTTCATCAATGTCATAGGCCTCTTTTGCCAATTTAAGGGCCTCATTCATATAGTATTCATCATTAAATTCCATATCAAACTCCGTTATTTGCCCAAATTAAGCGTTATTGAACCGCCTTCTGCACTTTCTATAAACACAAAGTCATCTTTTCCGTCACCATTGTAATCCCCGGCAAATATTCTGTTGCCGTAATCAATTTCGTTGTTGTCGGAAACAAGACCATTTTCTGTAAGTATGTATTTTATTGCCGTGCCAGTACTGTCGCAGATATAAACTTCTTTTATTCCGTCACCGTTAAGGTCGCCTGTGCAGATATTTCCGTAGAAACTTGCTATTGATATGTTTGTTCTCCAGGCACATTCAAAACCGCTTTTTTCTTTTCTGAACATCAGCAGGTCTTTTCCGTCTGTAGCAAAGTATTCCATAGCGCCGTCGCCGTCAATATCACTCTGCTTAAAGTCATAGCACTGAACCTCAAAAGGATACATTTCAGACTTTTTAAAGCCTTCCCCTTCAGCCTTGTACACATCAATGCTTCTGTCATTAATCGTTACAAAGCCGTCATTATATCTGCCTATGCAAGTATATGTGCCTGCATCAAGAGGTATTTCTTTATCAGTTATGTTAAGCCTCTGGTCAAGGAAAATAATTTTTTCAGAAAGAACAACTGCATTGCCCTCAAAGTCGGCACTGTCTTCTATTTCGCTGCCCACTATAACGGCAGTTTCGCCATTTTCAAGCATAACTGCAGACACAGGTGTAAGCCCATCTGTTGCAGTTGAAATATTTTCGCCATTAACAATTATAAACTGATTGTTGCTGAGTGTATATTTTCTTATATTGTTTCCTTCTATATTCAAAAAGTATGTCTGTCCGTTGCTTTCTTTTTTAATGTCAGCAAATCCATCGTATATCTTTGCAGATATGCCATACTGGTCATACTGCGCATTATCAGCCTTTGTATCTTCAAACTTTGTAAATACGGCATTGTTTCTGAAAACATTTCGGCTAAGAAGACTGTAGCTTCTGCCATTTGAATCGTCAGGAGTATAGTAAACACCAGACAAGTCATCATTTATAAAATAAAAATATACAATACCCGCCTTTGAATTATTGAAGTGATAAAGATCTGCCGTATAAACAACTGCCTTTCTGCCCTTGTGGCTTCCAAGGCTATAGCCACTGTCTCTGCTGGCCGCATAAATAACACCTGTTTTATCGTCAGGCACCTGCGCCTCACAGTATTCCAGTGTTTCCGCGTCATATTCCCAATAAAAGTCATGAAGCACTTCATCAATGACTGCCGTATATTCTTTTTGTTTTTCTTTGCTTAATGAAAATCTTTCTTCTTCAACCGCCTCATCCCCTGAAGAGCATCCGCCAAGAATGAAAAGTGCACTAAGCATAAGAGCAAGCATCTTTTTCATAGCATAACACCTTTTTAATGTTAATAATCGCATAATTAAATTAATTATAGCATACTTTGGAATAAATTGCACGTTTATAAAAGCATATAAAAAAGGCAAACCATATATGGTCTGCCTTTTGTTTTTATTTTTTCTTATCTTCCTTGGAATAAATTGAGTCTATGTAGTTTAATGCAACATGGTTGAATTCTTTCCATTTCTGTATGTTACATACGTGTCCGCATTTTTCAAGAACGCTGAGATTT
>JAFYQL010000157.1 GCA_017547125.1 Bacillota bacterium | reverse complement strand
CAGACCCAGCAGAATTCCCATATTTTGAACACATTGGAAGAATATAACATCAAACGGTGTTACTATGGACATCTGCACGGAAAGTCAATCAGATATGCTTTTCAGGGTGAATACAATGGTGTTAAACACAAACTTATTTCTGCAGACTCACTGGAATTCTGTCCTTATATAATAAATTAAATATAAATAAATATGGACTTTTTATACGGTGAGTGATATAATTATTTAGTAATGGCCAAATTGTGCCAATAATATAGTTTTTTATATTTTTTAAGGAGTTTTAATAAAATGGAATTGATCAGAAATGAAAAAGTTGCTGTTAACACAGTTGAACTTGAATTCAAAGTAGGCAAAGATGTTTTTGAACCAGCTGTTACAAAAGCATTCAGAAAAGCAAATGCTGAAATCACAGTGCCAGGCTTCAGAAAAGGCAAAGCACCAAGAAAAGTTGTAGAAAAAATGTACGGCGAAGAAATCTTCTTCAACGACGCTATCGATGCAATCCTTCCAGATGCATACGCAGAAGCAGTTGAAGCAGCAGGTATCGCACCAGTTGCACGTCCAACAGTTGACATCACAGAATGCTCCAACGAAGGCTTTACAGCAAAAGTTACAGTTGTTGTAAAACCAGAAGTTACAGTTAACGAATACAAAGGTCTCAAAGCAACAAAGAAAGCTGTTGTTGTAACAGACGAAGAAATCGAAGCAGAACTCAATGTACTCAGAGACAGAAACGGCAGACTTGTTGAAGTTGAAGGCAGAAAAGCAGAACTCAACGACACAGCTAACATCGACTTTGAAGGTTTTGTTGACGAAGTTGCTTTCGAAGGCGGCAAAGGCGAAAGCTTTGACCTTCTCCTTGGTTCAGGCCAGTTTATCCCAGGCTTCGAAGATCAGATTGTTGGTCACGAAGTAGGTGAAGAATTTGACGTTAACGTTACATTCCCAGAAGAATACCACGCAACAGACCTCGCAGGCAAAGCAGCAGTATTCAAAACAAAACTCAACAGCCTCAAAGCAAAAGAACTTCCAGAACTTGATGACGAATTTGCAAAAGACGTAAGCGAATTTGATACACTTGACGAACTCAAAGCTGACATCAGAAAAGCTCACGAAGAAAGAGCAGCTGCACAGGCTGAACTTGAAGTTGAAAACACACTCGTTGATGCAGTTGTTGCATCCATGGAAGCTGTAGTACCAGAAGAAATGGTTGAAGCAAGAATTGACGAACAGGTTAGAGATTTTGAAGGCAGAATGGCACAGCAGGGTCTCCAGCTCAACACATACCTCACATACACAGGTATGACAATGGAAGCATTCAGAAAAACATTTGCAGAACAGGCTGAACAGCAGGTTAAAATCCGTCTTGCTCTTGAAAAAGTAGCAGAACTTGAAAACCTCACAGTTTCTGAAGAAGAAGTTGAAGCAGAACTTGCAAAAATTGCTGAAGCTTACAAAATGAAACTTGAACAGGTTAAAGCTTTCATTCCTGCAGTTGAAATCAAAAAAGACATTGCTATCAACAAAGCAATCGACTTTGTAAAAGAAAACGCAGAAATCACAGCTGAATAATTAACCTGTCACAGCCAAAACTACCTATTGATTTAAATTTGGAGGTTTTATTATGGCTTACGTACCAATGGTTGTAGAACAGACAGGCAGGGGAGAACGCTCTTACGATATCTATTCAAGACTGCTCAACGACAGAATTGTTATGCTTTGTGACGAAGTTAACGACACAACAGCAAGTCTTGTTGTTGCACAGCTTCTTTACCTTGAAGGTCAGGACCCTGACAAGGATATCAGCTTGTACATCAACAGTCCGGGCGGCTCCATTACAGCAGGTATGGCTATCTATGACACAATGAACTACATCAAATGCGATGTATCAACAATCTGTATAGGTATGGCAGCATCCATGGGTGCTTTCCTTCTTACAGCAGGTGCAAAGGGCAAAAGATATGCACTGCCAAACAGCGAAGTGATGATTCACCAGCCACTTGGCGGTATGCAGGGTCAGGCATCCGACATCAAAATTCACGCTGACAGAATTGTCAGAATGAAGGATAAACTCAACAGAATTATGTCAGAAGCAACAGGCCAGCCTTTGGAAGTTATCGAAAAAGATACAGACAGGGACAACTTTATGAGCGCCGAAGAAGCAAAAGCTTACGGTCTTGTTGATGAAGTTATCTACAGCAGATAATTGGAGATAATATGGCTAACAAAGATAAAAATGTTATCTGCAGTTTCTGTGGCAAAACAAGTCAGGAAGCAGAAAGAATTGTTCTTGGTCCTGGTGTAAATATCTGCAACGAATGCATTATGCTTTGCGCAGATTTGCTTGAAGAGGATGGCATCATCCAGACAAAAAGCAATACACCAAAACACAGAAAAGCAAACAAGGATTCACTTGATGTAAATATCCTTACACCTGCCGAAATCAAAGCAGGTCTTGACAGATATGTTATCGGTCAGGACGAAGCAAAAAAGGTATTGAGTGTTGCCGTTTACAACCACTACAAAAGAATACTCAGCAATGACTCTCTCGATGATGTAGAGATTCAGAAGAGCAATATTCTTTTGCTTGGTCCTTCCGGCACAGGCAAGACACTTATGGCACAGACACTGGCAAAGATGCTGGGCGTACCATTTGCAATTACCGATGCAACAACACTTACCGAAGCAGGATATGTTGGTGAAGACGTTGAGAATATTCTTCTGCGACTTGTACAGGCTGCAGACTATGATATCAAAAAAGCTGAAATCGGTATTATCTATGTTGATGAAATCGATAAAATCACACGCAAAAGTGAAAACCCATCCACTACACGCGATGTAGGCGGTGAAGGTGTTCAGCAGGCACTTCTTAAAATTCTTGAAGGCACAGTTTCAAACGTTCCTCCACAGGGCGGCAGAAAACATCCTCATCAGGAATTTTTGCAGATAAACACAAAAAACATTCTGTTCATCTGCGGCGGTGCTTTTGACGGTATCGAAAAGAACATCAAAAAACGTACAGACAAATCTGCACTGGGCTTCAACAGCACCATCAACGAAAAATCCAAAGAGGACCTTACAAAACTGCTCAAACAGGTTGAACCTGAAGATCTGGTTAAGTTTGGTCTTATTCCGGAACTTATCGGCAGACTTCCTGTTGTTTCGGTGCTTTCCGCACTTGACAAAGAGGCACTTATCAAGGTTCTCAGAGAACCAAAGAACTCTTTGATTAAACAGTATCAGGCACTTTTTGGTCTTGATAATGTTGAACTTGAAATTACCGACGAAGCTCTTGAAAAAATTGCAGAAAAGGCAATCGAAAGAAAATCCGGTGCACGTGCACTGCGTTCCATCTTTGAAGAATGCCTTATGGATGCAATGTACACTGTTCCAAGCGACAACACAATCACAAAGGTTATCATCAACGGTGATACTGTTGCCACAGGCAAAACAGAATACGAGCACGGGGATGCACAGAAACGATACAAAGATAATACAGTTACACAGTAACAATAAAGGGATACTTGAACAAAGTATCCCTTTTGTATTGCAAAAACTGCTTATAATATGGTATAATATTATGAAAAACTATTTTTAGGAGGGATATATAATGCCTGTAAAGGTAAAGGTTAAAGTAGAAGATAAAAGTGAATATATCCAGATTCCTGCCATTGCACTCAGGGGGCTTGTACTGTTTCCTGACAATCTTGTAAGTTTTGATGTAGGCAGGGAAAAATCCATAAAAGCTGTAGAAACAGCAATGAAGGGTGACAGACTTATATATCTTGTGCCGCAGATGGACTTTGAACAGGAAGATCCACAGGCAGAAGACCTGTACGAAGTAGGTGTAACTGCTGAAGTAAGACAGATTCTCAAACTGCAGGACGGTGTGATGAAGGTTCTTGTAGAAACCAAGGAACGTGCCAAAACAGTGGAAATTTCCTCCACCGAAGAATACATATCCGCAGTTATAAAACCATATCCGTTGCGCAAAATCAGACCGCAGAGTTTTGAAAAGGTGGAAGCACTTGTAAGGTCCATCAAAGATGCCTTTGACAACTTCCTTTCCGTTTCTCCAAAGATATCCAAAGAAGTTATCAGCAATATTTTTGCCATTGATGATGCAAATGAACTTGCAGAATATATCGCAAGCAATATTATCTTCAAGGTGGAAGATAAATATGAACTGTTGAGTGAAAACTCTGTTG
>JAFYQL010000156.1 GCA_017547125.1 Bacillota bacterium | reverse complement strand
TCACCAAATGCCTTTTTGCTTTCGTTTCTTGCTTCTTCAAATTCCCTCGGCATATCTTCTGCGCTATGTACAATTCTCATACCGCGTCCGCCGCCGCCATTTGAAGCCTTAAGCATAACAGGATAGCCGATTTTTTCAGCAATCTCCATAATTTCTTCAACAGTTTTTACTGAATGGTCAACGCCCGGAATAATAGGCACACCGCATTCAATAGCAATCTGCTTTGAAGAAATTTTGTCGCCCATTCTGTTCATTGTTTCCTTTGAAGGACCAATGAATGTAATGCCATTTTTTTCGCAGGCTTCTGCAAAATCAGGGTTTTCTGAAAGGAAACCATAACCCGGATGAATAGCATCAACACCATGAAGCTTTGCAATTCTGATAATTTCAGCTATGTCAAGATATGCGTCAATAGGGCCTTTTTTTATGTCAAGTTCATAACTTTCGTCTGTTTTTGTTCTGAAAAGTGAGTATTTATCTTCTTTTGAGAAAATACCCACAGTCTGTATACCAAGTTCATTAAGCGCTCTGTAGATACGAATAGCAATTTCGCCACGGTTAGCCACAAGAACTTTTTTAAACTGCTTGATTTCACTTCCGTTCATTTAATGCCCTCCTGTTTTTTACAAATTCAGCAATATATTTTGTTTCTGATTTAAAACATCACGTGTACATTTATTACATTTCGTTTTCACCACAGAAACATTTGTCTTTGCGCTATTTCTGCTAGTATATCTGCTTTCAGACATAAAATCAACAAAATTATTTGCAAATTTGTAACTAATTAAACACATCTTTTATAACGTCTTTAAGGTACTTCATTTCAACTATTTTAAGGCGTTCTGTCTTTACTTTTACACTGTCTTTTGCAATATAAACCTTGTCAAATCCCATTCTGTCAAGTTCCTTTATTCTTGCATCAAGACCGGGAACTTTTTTGATTTCGCCCGTAAGACCAACGTCTGCTACAAAGGCAGTTTTTCCGCCTATTGCCCTGCCATAAACTGAGCTTACAATGCTCATTATAACTGCAAGGCTTACGGCAGGCTCTCTTAAAACTATTCCGCCTGTGCCCTTTATAACCACATTCTTGTCAGAAAGATTTATGCCCGCACGCTGCTCAAGTATCGAAATAAGTGTGTTAAGCTGCTCCCTTTTAAGGGCCTCGCCTATTCTTGACGGATATGGCATATAGCTTTTTGAAACAAGGCTTTCAACCTCTGCAATGATAGGTCTTGAGCCTTCACGGATAACTGCCATAGCGCTTCCGCTCACATACTCGCCGTCATCACGTTGTGTAACAAAATATTCAGACGGATTGTCAATAGAAATAAGGCCTTTTTCAGTCATAGCGAAAAATCCCATTTCGCCTGTGCTTCCAAATCTGTTTTTTGTTGCCATAAGACTTCTGAGTCCGTCATCATAATTGCTGTCCATAACAAGCACTGTATCCACAAGATGCTCAAGTGAACGGATACCCGCAAGTTCATCATTTTTATTCATCTGCCCTATGATAATAACTGCAACCTTTTTGTTTCCGTTTTTGGCCACCTTAACCATTTCCCCTGCACATTCCATAGTCTGCACAGGATTGCCCGCTCTTGAAGGGAGCATTTCGTTAAGGTAGAAGGTCTGTATACTGTCTATGATAACAAGATCTGCATCAACATTTTTTATTTCAGCAAGGACGTTGTCCATGCAAGTATCTGCCCATATCCATATTCGGTCGGAAATATTTTCAATTATTCTGTCGGCACGGCGCTTAATCTGACTGTCACTTTCTTCGCCTGATGCATAAAGCACATTAAGTCCCTGAAGCGCTGCGTTCTGTGCAACATCAAGGGCAAGTGTACTTTTGCCGCCGCCCGGAGGTGATGTGATAATTGTAACACTGTCCTTAACAAGTCCGCCGCCTGTGACACGGTCAAATTCCTTTATGCCAGTAATTATTCTGTCACTTCCGCCGTCCTTAACCTCTGCAAGACGCACAGCATTTTTTGATGAAGCCTTCTGCACAGTGCCCTTTTTAACAGTCACTTCAACTTCTTCCTCAAAGGTATTGTAGCTGCCGCATTTTGAACAGTAGCCCATCCATTTGGCGGCTTTGTTTCCGCAGTTTGAGCATACATATACTGTTTTTTCTTTCATATATCCTCCGCAAAAAGAAAGGTCTCAGCGCAGTACACTGAGACCTTTTAAAAACTTTTAGCCAATTTTTTCAATTACAACGTCTTTTGCTCCGCCTTTTGTTTCAACATTGAAATTAACTTTGCCTGCAAGGTTGCCGTTTACATTACCTGCATTGTTGCCATTGATAACAACTCTGTAAACTTTTTCAGGTTCAAGTTCCATTGTAATATTGATGTCTTCATTGCCTTCAACAGCAAATGAAACATGTTTTTCGTCCATTTCAAAGTTATGTACTGTGGCACCAGGAACTGCTTCAAGAAGAAGCTTGCCGTTTTTTTCAAGCTTTGTAATTTCACAGAAAGTTTTTACGTAGTAAAGGTCTCCGTCAACTTCAAAATCAACTACCTTCTTTTTACTGTCCATCATATAATTGCCAAAACTGATAGAGCCATTGTCCTCAACTCTGATAAGTTCTTCTATAACTGCCATTTAAAAGCCTCCCAACATATATTATTTCAAGACAAATATTTTGTCTGAGTATATATTTTTATACATCTATTATACCAATTCTGCCCTCATTTGTATATAGCAAAAAGTTTTAAACTTTGTTTTAGCTCTGTACCTCTTCCCACTGAAGCATAAGTTCTTCAAGTTTTTCTTCAAGAGCAGTTTTTTCATTGAAAATCTCTGTAGCCTTCCATGCATCTGTGGCAATTTCAGGCTTCATAAGTTCTTCTTCAAGCTCCGTAATTTTGTTTTCTGTTTCTTCTATTTCTTTTTCTATTTTCTGAATTTTGTTCTTCAGTTTTCTTTCAATAGCCTGCTGCTCTTTCTGACTCTGCCAGTCAGCCTTTGTATCGCTCTTCACTTCAGCTGCAGAAGAAGAAACAGCATTTGGCGTGCCGAAAAGAAGTTCTTCCCTTGCCTTAAGGTTTTTCTTTTCCATATAGTAGTCGTAGTTGCCCATATATTTCACAAAACCGTCAGGTGTAAGTTCAAGCACCTGTGTGGCAGTTTTGTTTATAAAATATCTGTCGTGAGAAACATAGAGCACTGTACCTTCATAGCTGTTGATAGCATTTTCAAGAATTTCCTTTGAATACATATCAAGGTGGTTTGTAGGTTCGTCAAGTATAAGGAAGTTTGCCTTTGAAAGCATAATTTTAGCAAGTGAAAGTCTGCCCTTTTCACCGCCAGAAAGTGCAGAAATAGGCTTGAATACATCATCACCTTCAAATACGAAGGCCGCAAGCATATTTCTTATTTCGCCGTTTGTCATTGTTGGATAATCGTCAGAAATCTGCTGGAAAACAGTTTTTGATTCATCAAAGTTCTGCTGCTCCTGATCGTAGTATCCGATATATACGTTTGTTCCAAGACGGAAAAATCCACTGTCTGGAAAAACCTTCTGAAGAAGAATTTTAAGGAATG
>JAFYQL010000155.1 GCA_017547125.1 Bacillota bacterium | reverse complement strand
GCAAAATTCTTTTTTCATACACACTTTCAAGACGCCCGTAATTTATTCTGTCACACACAAACTCATCCATAGTGCTTGCATTATGCATTCTGGCCATAGTGCGTGCACCCTTCACATAGTCCCATGTGCCGTCATCACTTGCAGGAGCAAAGTTTTTGTGCTGCTCAAGGGTATATCTGCAATCATTATATTCATAAAACATTTTTTCTTCTGTGGTATCTAAAAAAGGTACAACTTCCCCGAATCCATTTTTGCTCAGGCTTTTTTTAATCTCTCCTTCAAGCACAATTACGCTTTCGTCATATATATTTTTCTTCAGATCAAAAACTCCCTTGTCTGTTGAGCAAACAAGGCATGTTCTTGTTCTTGAAGATGAATAAAGTTTAAGGCCATATCCTTCCTTAAGAATTACTTCGTACATTTCTTCCATAAAAGTCCTCCATATTCAGCCAAAAAGAATAGAAAACATTCCACACTCAATAATATGAACGGACAAATGAAAATATAATCAAAAAAATAAGACGGCTTTCTGCCGTCTTATTCTAAATTGCTTTTAATTATGTCTGTCAGTTTTTCTTTACTGTTCAGTTCAGGGTTTTCAAGCACAGTGTTAAGCATCGCCTTTAATATTTCGCCTATCTTTTTGCCGTCCTTTACACCAAGGGCCTTTATATCATCACCGGTTACCGCAAGTTCCTTTATTGTAAGGCACTCATTTTTTTCAATGATGTCAGCAAGTTCCTTTTGTGCATTTTCAGCAAGGGCATCACCGCAGGCTTTTTTAGCCTCTAGGTAGAGAGCAAAGTTATCCTTGCCCATTTCTGATGCCATTTTTCGTATTTCAACTCTGCTTTCAGGCACATTTTTGTCCATATATCTGCAGATAATATCAGTTTCCTTAAGTGTTTTGGTATCAAAACGAAGATCCTTCATTATATCCTTAACTCTTTCAGCCTTAACAAAACGAAGGAAAAGTGCAAAAAGCACACTAACATTTTTAACTGAAAGTTTAAGGCTTGAAATAACTTCTTCTTCATGTCCCTTAACAGACATATCAATCTCTTCCGAAATATGTTTAAGAAGACCTGTTTCCCAAAGGAAAACTGCTTTTTCACTATGCTTTGACATAAGAAGTTTTGTTATTTCTTCCCTTATTCTTTCTGCGCTTATTTTTTCTATAAGTGCACAGTTATCAATAAGAGCCTGCTTTGTTTTTTCTTCTATCTCAAAGCCAAGCTGTGCAGAAAAACGCACCGCTCTCAGCATTCTGAGGGCATCCTCACGGAATCTTTCTTCTGCTTCGCCCACACCTTTGATAACACACTTGTCAATGTCGCCTATTCCGCCAAAAATATCTACGTAGCCTTCTTCATCGTTATAGGCTATGGCATTCATAGTGAAATCTCGTCTCAAAAGGTCTTCGTGAAGGTCCGTTGTAAAGCTTACATCGTTAGGGTGTCTGCAGTCGTCATACTCGCCTTCAATACGGTATGTTGTTATTTCATAGTTGTTTTTGTTAAGCACCACTGTAACAGTGCCGTGCTTTATGCCTGTATCAAATGTGTGGCTGAAAATAGACTTAACCTCTTCAGGCTTGGCTGATGTTGTCATATCCCAGTCGTGAGGCGGTATGCCCATTATGGCATCACGCACGCATCCGCCTACTATGTAGCCTTCATATCCGTTTGTATGCAGTTTATTTAAGATGTATTTAACATCATCCGGCAATTTTGGTATGTTCATAAAATACTCCTGACTTATCAAAAAACTGTTGTTACGCATATTGTAAAATGCCCGGAACAAAAAATCAAATATTTTATAATTTTTTTCGTTATTTTTGTTGACAGATTAAATTGTTGATGTTATTATACATATTGTTCTTTGAACAAACAACTGAATATGCGCTTTTAGCTCAGTTGGTAGAGCAGGTGACTCTTAATCACAAGGTCCAGGGTTCGAGTCCCTGAAGGCGCACTAACAAGACGGTATTGAAAAATGCCGTCTTTTCATTTTACAAATTCCCAAATTCCCAATGCAAAAAGCCGTACAAAAGTACGGCTTTATTTTTTTACTGTTTTTTAAATCTGTCTTTTGGCACTCCGCACAACGGACATTTTTCCGGCGGATTGTCGCCTTTATGGATATATCCGCAGACTTCGCATACCCACTTTGTTTCTTCTTTGTTTTCATCTGCAGCCGCTTTCACAACCTGAAATTCTTCTGAATTTACCAATTTTTCAATTTCTTCCGCAACCTCTTCTGCACGGTTGATATCGAGTTCTCCCATATCCTTTATTTCCATACCTGTAAGCTGACTAAACTTGTCCAATAATGCTTTTTCTTCAGGGAAAAGTGTTTCCACTCTGAGCTGACCTTTTACAAAAAACTTATTGAATGTTCTTGATGGAGTGCTTGTATATATTTCTTCCGCAACAATAGGAAATTCCTTTTCTGAGAATAAGCCTTCGCCAACAAGAATAACGTTTTTTGTTTTAAGCTGTTCTTTAACTCTGCTTAAATACAATTTTGTAAGCTGTGCTGTATATGGCCCTCTAAAATTAAAAACCAGAATAACATTGTCAATTTCCGAAAGGTCTTCTGCCTCAAAAGGTGTGTCGATATTGATGCACTTGCAGTTTAATTTATCTGAAATTGTCTGTGCAACCTTCTTTGCACTTCCGTGGAATGTTTCATAAGTTACTATTGCGTTTTTCATACCGTCGCCTCCTGTCATTCAAATTATTGGCTACAAAAATAGCCCCGAGAAAACATGTTTCCCGGGGCTTTGCTATACTGTTTTACGGATATCCAACAATACTTACAGCTTTATAATCTTGGGGGGATTTTTTATTAGTAGTTTTCAGCTTTAATCTGGAAGTAAGCCTGTGGATGAGCGCATACTGGGCACATTTCAGGTGCAGATTTGCCGATGTGGATATGTCCGCAGTTTGAGCACTGCCATACGATGTCGCCATCTCTTGAGAAAACGATGCCTTTTTCAATGTTCTGGAAAAGTTTTCTGTATCTTTCTTCGTGTTCTTTTTCGATTGCTGCTACGCCTTCAAAAAGAACTGCGATTTCTTCAAAACCTTCTTCTCTTGCTTCTTTAGCGAATGTTGGGTACATTTCGTTCCATTCGTAGTTTTCGCCTGTTGCTGCATCCATAAGGTTTGAAAGTGTATCTTTGATTGAGCCGCCCTGAAGAAGTTTGAACCAGATCTTAGCGTGTTCTTTTTCGTTTGCTGCTGTTTCTTCAAAGATGTTTGCAATCTGAACATAACCATCTTTTTTAGCCTTTGATGCATAGTATCTATATTTATTTGTTGCTTCGCTTTCGCCTGCGTAAGCTGCCATTAAGTTCATTTCTGTCTTTGTACCTTTAAGTTCCTTCATAATCAATTCCTCCTTAGAAATCATTAAGTTTTATTATTAAGTGATAATGATTATCATTTATCTGACTTAATAATACAATACTTTTTTATAAATTGCAATACTATTTTTCACTTTTTTTGAAAAAATTTTCTTGTTTTTATTTTCTCCATTATCCTCCTATATATTCATAATATATCTGCCTTTCACATTTTTAAATATGAATTAATAACAAAAAATATGGCAATAATTAAGTAAACTTAACAATGAAAGGATTGATTTTATGTTTTACAGAGTAAATGACAAATGCATCGCCTGCGGAATGTGCGAAAGCATCTGCCCCGAAGTATTTGAGATAGTACCTGAAGGTTTTTCGGTAGCAAAAAAAGATGTGCCGGAAGACTGTATCGGCAAAGCAGAGGAAGCAAGAGAAAGCTGTCCCGTTGGCGCAATAGAAAAGATATAAAAAAAGGAAATTCCATTTGGAATTTCCTTTTAATTTATGAACGATAGTAGTTGATAAGACATCCGTCTGTGATAATCTTTCTTTCATCTGCAGTAAGCGCACCCATCTTAAGTGTAAATGGCTTAAGTGTGTCTCCCACAACATAAGCAGGGATTTCGCCTGCGCCGTTTACAATAGCTTCCTTCACATTTGGAACATAGATATAATCTCCGTTTTCAAACGGTCTTTCCTCATCAATAACAAATGGAAGCATGCCCCAGTTGATAAGATTTGAGCGGTATCTCTTTGTCGCATACTCATTTGCAATGTTTGCCCATCCGCCAAGTACCTTCTGGCAGCTTGCAGCCTGTTCTCGTGCAGATCCGTCACCTGGTTTTACGGCATAAATTGTGCTGCCAATACCAGTTTTTGCACTGTCAAAGTTTTCAAACTGCGCCTTGATAACATCATAAACCTTGCCAAGTTCAGCATAAGCCTCTTCAGGTGCTTTGCCTTCTTCTCTTGCTTTTTCAGCCTTCTGAACTTCTTTTGCTCTTCCCACATAAGCAGGATCTTTTCTTGAAAGTGCAAATTCAGCAAGCTTAAGCGGATTTGAACGATATGATGATGTTTCGCCTGATGGAATGAGCTCGTCAGTTGTTGTTACCGGGTCTGTAATTACAGATACAACCTTGAGAATGATGTCATCTGTAAGTTCAACCATTGACGGCCAGTCTGTGATATTAGGTCCAAAACGAAGTGGTACGCTTTCATCAGCCTTGTCATAGCCGAAATAGCATCTGTTATCATAAACTTCTTTGCTGAAGTGATACTGTGGTCTTGAAAGTTCAAAATCAGCGTCGCTTGCCGCTGTGAGAACGCCCTTGTTAGCCGCAGTAGCCGCAATAGAACGTGCGTCCATAAGCGCAACTGATGCAATCTGTCCGTTTGTAATCTTTGAGCCTTCTCTGTTAGGGAAGTTTCGTGTTGAATGTCTTATTGAAAGGCAATTGTTGGCAGGAACATCGCCTGCACCGAAGCAAGGACCGCAGAATGCACTTCTTACTGTTGCACCGGCAATCATAAGATCTGCAATAGCACCGTTTTCAACAAGGTTAAGGAACACCGGCTGGCTTGATGGATATACACTGAGAGCAAATTCGTCAGCACCGATATTGTGGTTTTTAAGTATATCTCTTGCGTCGCAGATATTTTCGTATGTACCGCCTGCACATCCGGCAATAACACCCTGTTCAACCATAAGTCTTCCGTTAACAACCTTATCCTTAAGGCTGAATAATACCTTGTCGCTTTCAAGCTGGCTTGCGCCCTTTCTTTCAACCTCATCAAGAATATCCATAAGGTTTGCATTAAGGTCGTCGATAGTGTAGATATTGCTTGGGTGGAATGGCATAGCTATCATAGGCTTGATTGCTGAAAGATCAACATAAATCATGCCGTCATAGTATGTGATATCGCCAGGCTGCTGATATCTGAAGTCTTCAAGTCTGCCGTGAGTTAAGTACCATGCCTTTGTTTCGTCGTCTGTTTTCCACACTGATGAAAGACAAGTTGTTTCTGTTGTCATAACATCAATGCCGTTTCTGTAGTCTGTGCTGAGGTTTGCAATGCCGTCGCCAACAAATTCCATTACTTTATTTTTAACGTATCCGTTTTCAAATACGGCACCGATAATTGCAAGTGCCACGTCCTGAGGGCCTACAAAAGGAGCAGGCTTGCCTGTAAGGTAAACACCCACAACCTCAGGTCTGTCGATATCGTATGTTTTTGATAAAAGCTGCTTAACAAGTTCAGGTCCGCCTTCGCCCACTGCCATAGTACCAAGCGCACCGTAACGAGTGTGGCTGTCGCTGCCGAGAATCATTTTGCCAACGCCGCTCATCATTTCTCTCATATACTGATGAATAACGGCCTGATGTGCCGGAACATAGATTCCACCGTATCTTTTAGCGCATGAAAGACCAAAAAGGTGGTCGTCTTCGTTTATTGTACCGCCAACTGCACAAAGGCTGTTGTGGCAGTTTGTAAGCACATAAGGCACAGGGAACTTTTCAAGTCCGCTGGCTCTTGCAGTCTGAACAATACCTACGTATGTAATATCATGGCTTGCCATGGCATCAAACTTGATTTTAAGTTTGTCATCATTGCCCGATGTGTTATGGGCAGTAAGTATGCCATAAGCCATTGTATTTTTTGCTGCTTCTTCTTTTGATATAGTTTTGCCTGTTTTAGCCTTTATTTCGGCCATAGCATTTGCGCCGTCAGAAATAATTTCTGCTCCGTTTACAAGATATGCGCCTCCATCAAATAATTTAACCATACCAATTACCTCCGTTTTTTTAGTATAAAGCAGTTGTCATAAGCCACATTACCAAAGGGATTGTAATAAGGCTTAATACCGAGCTTAAAACCACACTTGCCGTTACATATTCATCCTTTGCCCCCGCCTGTCTTGCAAGCATAGCAATCACAACCATAGTTGGTGAAGAACAGTATATAGTAAGTATAGTGAGTAAAGTACTATCCAAAATATTAAGCGAACCCACAATAAGCGCTGCAACTGCAGGATACACTATAAGTTTCGAAAATACTGCGCCCAGAACTTTTGGATATTTTATCATTATGCCAATACCTTTTCTGGCAATATCGGCACCTATATACATACACGCAAAGTACTTACTTGTACTGCCCACAGATGACATTGTACTCCATACCACATTGCCCATTACAGGAAGTTCAAACATAAGTATAACAAAACCTATTGCTGCCGCAATTACCACAGGGTTAAGTATTTTTTCCCAGTTGATATTAGCAACTTTCCTTTCAGGATCAAGCATAATTGGTGCGCCAACCCATACAAACAGTGCATCAACCACTGTATATGCCGCAAAAGCAAGGCCTGCAAGTTCTCCGAACATAGATATTGTAATCGGTGCCGCAAAAAAACCGCTGTTTGAATATCCACCCGACACCATATGTACAGCGCGCATATCTTTGTCCACTTTAAGTACACGCGCATTAAGATATGATGCTACAAAACCAGTGCAATACACAACAAGTGTTGCCACTATAAATGCACCCATGTTCATAATCCCCTTTTTATCGCTGCTGCCCACAGATGTAACTATCATCATAGGCAATATAAGGCGTGTAAGTATTGCCGACATATTGTCAGTATGCTGATCGTTGATAAGCTTTATTTTATAAGCTATAAAGCCTATACACATTAGCACAGCAAAGATTTTCATCTGTT
>JAFYQL010000154.1 GCA_017547125.1 Bacillota bacterium | reverse complement strand
TGTACAGCCATCTTAAGCAGCTTGAATCAATACTTGAATCTGAAGGCAGCATAGGCAGAAAGCTTGACTTCCTTGTTCAAGAAATGAACAGAGAAGCAAACACAACAGCATCAAAGAGCAACGACATAACAATTACAAACGCAACAATCGAACTTAAAACAGAAATTGAAAAAATCAGAGAACAGATACAGAACATTGAGTAAGAGCGAAGAAGAACAGGAGTTGGAACAATGAACAAAAAAGGTTTACTTATGATTATTTCAGGACCATCAGGTTCAGGAAAAGGCACAGTTGTTGAAGAACTTATCAAAGACGAAAACTTTGTAATCTCAGTTTCAGCAACAACAAGAAGCCCAAGAGATTATGAACAGGACGGAGTACACTATTTCTTCAAAACAGTTGATGAATTTGGTGATATGATTAACGAAGGTCAGCTTCTTGAATGGGCTGCTTTCTGCGGCAACTACTATGGCACACCAAAGGCTTATGTTGAAAAAATGCTTGAATCAGGCAAAAACGTAATTCTTGAAATTGAAGTACAGGGTGCACAGCAGATTGCAGAAATGTATCCTGAAGCAGTTTCTGTATTCCTTATGCCTCCATCAAAAGAAGAACTTATCAAGAGACTTACAGGCAGAGGCACAGAAGACGAAATTACAGTTGAAAGAAGAATTAAGAGAGCAGAAGAAGAAGTTGAACTTCTTCCTAAGTACAAATTCGTTGTAATCAACGATGAAGTTGCAAATGCAGTTGAAAAAATTAAGATGATAGCAGAATCCGAAAAAATGAGAAGCGAAAGATATAAAAATATGGTTGAAGCTTTTAAATAAAAGGTGTATACTATATTATTATTTAAATGTTTTTAATTAGAGAGGAACGTTATTATGTTAAGACCATCATATACAGACTTACTTGAAGAAATCAACAAGGGCGCTGAAGGCGAAAATGTAGTAGGCAGCAGATACACAATTGTTATTGCAGCAGCAAAACGTGCAAGACAGCTTATCGACCATGCTGAACCACTTACAGAAAAGCTTGATGTAGACAGACCTGTATCAATTGCTGTAAATGAACTTTATGAAGGCAAAATCGTTATCAAACAGAATGGCAGTGCAGATGAAATTGCTATTGATGACGTTGTTGTAGAAGAAGTAGAAGCTGAAACAACTGAAGAAGTTGAAGAATAATGAAAGATAAAGCCTTGAAATATTCAAGGCTTTTATTATTATAAAAATAAGAACAACAAAGGAAAGGCGGTGAAAGAAGTGGCCCTTTATGCAAGAATAATATTGGGTATGAGCAACAGTCAGATAGACAGAATGTTTGACTATGAAATACCTTTTGAAATGCTGGACAAAATAGAGACTGGTATGAGAGTTAAGGTGCCTTTTGGCGGCGGAAACAGCCTTGCCGAAGGCTATGTTGTGGATATCTGCGACGAAACAGATGTGCCTGAAGAAAAAATAAAGTTTATACACAGCATAGTTGATAAATTCAGCCTTCTTGATAAAGATATGACAGATATGGCCTGGTGGATGAAAAAAAGATACCTTGCCACATTTTCTTCATGCCTCAGAACACTTCTTCCTGCCGGTGCAGACCTTAAAAATACAGTTAAGTCTGTTTTTATTGCAGATAAATTAAAGGCAGAAGAATTTATCGCAAAAAACAGCGGAAAGCCAAAATATGAGGCACAGGTAAAGGTTCTTCAGTATCTTATGGAAAAAGAAAGCGAAGAAGAGCCCGCATTAAGACAAATTCTAGGGGTAAATGTATCTCCTGTAAATACACTTGAGAAAAACGGCCTTGTTTATTTTGGTAAAACAAGACGAAGAAGAAAAGACTCTGTGGTTTTTGCTGAGTACAAAAAGCACATATTAAACGATAAGCAGCAGTATGCGTTTAACCGCATACTTTCATCAGATAACAGTAAGCCGTTTCTGCTTTTTGGTGTTACAGGCAGCGGTAAAACGGAAATTTATCTTCAGTTTATTGAAAAAATAATTGAAGAGGGCAAGCAGGCTATTGTGCTTGTGCCTGAAATATCGCTTACACCTCTTATGGTGGAAAGATTTAAAGGCAGATTTGGAAACCGTGCCGCAGTAACCCATAGCAGAATGAGTGCCGGAGAAAGACTTGATGTTTTTATGAAGGCAAAATACGGCGAAGTTGATGTGGTGATTGGTGCGAGAAGTGCGGTTTTTATGCCTTTTGAAAATCTTGGTGCAATAATTATTGACGAAGAGCACGATGACAGTTACAAAAGTGAAGTTACACCAAAATATGACGCCATTGAAACTGCAATTTTCAGATGTCAGCAGATGGGTGCAAAACTTATTCTTGGCAGTGCAACTCCTTCGGTTAAGAGTTATCACAAGGCGCTTACGGGGGAATATGTTCTTCTTACCCTTGAAAAAAGAGCAGGCGGCGGCAAACTTCCTGAGTGCGAAATTGTTGATATGCGCAGTGAACTTGAAGAAGGCAACCGCTCCGTTATAAGCCGTGCACTTTATGGCGAAATAAAAGAAAAGCTTGCATATAAAAAGCAGATAATGCTTTTTATAAACAGACGAGGCGCATCAACCTTTGTTTCATGCCGAAAATGCGGACATGTTATGATGTGCTTAAGCTGCAATGTATCATACAAATACCATTCTGACGGAAATTTCCTTATGTGTCATTACTGCGGAAAGAAGGAGCCGGTGCCAAAGGTATGCCCTGAATGCGGTTCAAAATACATCAAATATTTTGGGGCAGGCACACAGAAAATAGAAGATGAGATTAAGCATCTTTTCCCATCGGCAAGAGTACTCCGTATGGACTTTGACACAACAACGGGCAAAGATGGACACCTTAAAATACTTGAAAAATTCAAGAATCACGAAGCTGATATACTTATAGGCACACAGATGATTGCCAAAGGACATGATTTTGAAAACGTTGACCTTGTGGGTCTTGTGGCGGCTGATTTGTCGCTTAATACTGCGGACTATATGGGCACTGAAAAAACATTCCAGCTTATAACACAAAGTGCAGGCCGTGCAGGCAGACAAAACGGCGAAGGCAAGGTTGTTATACAGACATATCAGCCTGAAAACTTTGCGGTTGAAACAGCATCAAAGCACGACTATGTCACATTTTTTGAACAGGAAATTCAGCTTAGAAATATGATGAGCTATCCGCCTTTCGGATATGTCTATACACTTCTTGCTACGGGCAAGGACGAAAACAGAGTTGCAGAGGCCATTGCAGTTCTGGGAGACATATTCAAAAGAGAAAATGAAGACGGCTTTGTTATTCTCGGTCCGTCGGAGGCACTTATTTCGAAAATAAAGGATGAATATCGTTTCCGTCTTATGATAAAAGGAAATGATGATGAAAAAATGAGAGAGTATACCGAAAAATGTCTTGAGCTTTTTGGCGGAAGAAACGGATATAGAGATGTGTATATCAATCTGTTTATGAACGGCGGAAGTATATTGTAGTTTTTAAAAAGTTTTTGTGGTATACTTATGCTTGGATAGATATGAAACGAAGGGAGATTGAAAAATGGCAATTAGAAAAATCAGAATTAGCACAGATGAAGTTTTAAGAAAAGTTTGTAAGCCTGTAAAGGAAATTACACCTAACGTATTAACTCTTCTTGATGATATGGCAGACACAATGTACGATGCAAATGGTGTGGGTCTTGCAGCACCGCAGGTTGGCGTGCTTAAAAGAGTTGTTGTTATAGATATCGGTGAAGGTCTTATTGAGCTTATCAATCCGGAATTTATTGAAGTGAGCGGAAGTCAGACAGACCACGAAGGATGCCTTTCAATTCCGGGTCACAGTGCACCTGTTGAAAGACCAAACTATGCAAAGGTAAGAGCCTTTGACAGAGAAGGCCGTGAAATTATTGTTGAAGGCAAAGAACTTATGGCAAGAGCACTTTGCCACGAAATTGATCACCTTGACGGTATACTTTACATAGACAAGGCTATGGAAGAAGGAGAATAATAATGAAAGTTGTTTTTATGGGAACACCTGATTTTGCAGTTCCTTCACTTGAAGAATTAAGCAAAAATCACGAAGTATTATGCGTAGTTTGCCAGCCTGACAAACCAAAGGGCAGAGGCAAAAAAATGGTTTTTCCTGTAGTTAAGGAAAAAGCACTTGAACTTGGTATAGAAGTTCTTCAGCCGGAAAAAATAAATAACGCAGAATTTATAGATGAGCTTGAAAAATACGAAGCAGACATTTTTGTTGTTGCGGCATACGGTCAGATTCTTAACGAAAGAATACTTAATATGCCAAAATACGGCTGCATCAATGTTCACGGTTCACTTCTTCCTCAGTACAGAGGTGCCGGCCCTATCCAGAAGAGCATTATGGACGGCTGCGACAAAACAGGCGTAACAATTATGCAGATGGAAAAAGGTCTCGACAGTGGTGATATGATTTCAAAGGTGGAATGTGAAATCACAAAAGAAGACACATATGCTACAATGACAGAAAAGCTTGCCCTTGCAGGTGCAAAGCTTCTTGTTGAAACAATGACAGAAATCGAAAACGGCACTGCAGTAAGAGTACCTCAGAACCACGACGAAAGCACATACGCACCTATGATAAGCCGTGAAACAGGTCACATCGACTGGAACAAGAGCGCAGAAGAAATTGACTGTCTTGTAAGAGGACTTGATCCGCAGCCTGCAGCATACACTGTATACGAAGAAGAAATTCTTAAGGTGTTTAAGGTTAATGTCCTTGACAAAGAATACGGCATTCCTGCAGGAACAATTGCCGAAACAGACAAAAAAGGCTTTATTGTTCAGTGCGGAAAAGGCAGTGTAAGAGTGGCAACTCTTCAGGCAAAGGGAGGAAAAATTATGCCGACTGATGCTTATATGAGAGGCCACAAAATTGACACAGGCATTGTGCTTGGATAAAACAGACAAAAACTGATATTTTTCGTATATTGTAAAAATATCTGATTGGAGTGTGAAACAAATGTATATTGGATATAGTTATTATTATGTGCTTTTGCCTGCTATTTTGCTTACACTTTATGCACAGAGCAAGGTTAAAAACACATTCAACAGATACTCATCTGTACGCAGCAGAAGCGGTGTTACAGGTGCTGAAGCAGCACAGAGACTTCTTCATGCGGCAGGTATCTATGATGTACGTATTGAAGGCGTAAGAGGCTCACTTAC
>JAFYQL010000153.1 GCA_017547125.1 Bacillota bacterium | reverse complement strand
GTGTTATCGGTACAACAAATGCGGTTGCAAGAGTTCAGCTTGAAGAATTCCTTGAAGGTCAGCCAAGAACACTTTGTGTATATGCTGAAACAGAAGAATTCTTAAGAAGCCCTGAAAGACGTGAAAAAGAAATTTCAAGGGTAGTAAATGAAATTCTTTATAACTGCCACGATTATGATATGTGCCTTGTAGTAGGCGACGGTATCTATCCTGCAAACAGAATTTCATTCAAGACATATATGGAATACTACAGCACAACACTTGATGGTGTTTCACAGATGATCAATGATGCATTTGCTGAAATTACAGACAAGATTCTCAGAGGCGAAAAAGGCTTCCGTGGTCTTTATACATCAGGCGGTGACATCACTGTTGCGGTTTGCAGACAGCTTGACGTATCAGGTATCCGTCTTGTAGAAGACGTTGCACCTCTTGCTGCACACGGTGAACTTCTTACAGGCGATTTCAACGGCCTTAAGATTATTACAAAAGGTGGTATGGTAGGCGACAAGTATACTCTTAAAGTATGCATGAACTACTTACATAGAAAGATTAACAACAATTAATTTATATTATTTATAGGGGGCAAAATTATTATGAAACCATTTATTGCAGTACCTATCGGCGATCCAGCTGGTGTTGGTCCGGAAATTACAGTAATGACAGTTGCTAACAAAGACGTTTTCGAAGTTGCTAACGTAGTAGTTGTTGGTGACAAAAAAATGATGGAAAAAACTATCGAAATCTGCGGCGTAGACCTTAAGGTAAACGTAATCAATGAACCTGAAGAAGGTATCTATGATGAAAAAACACTTAACCTTATCGACCTTGACAATGTAGATATGGATACATTTGAATACGGCACAGTACAGGCTATGTGCGGTAAAGCAGCTTTCGAATATATCGAAAAATCAATTGAACTTGCTAACGCAAGAAAAGTTGCAGCTGTTGCTACAACACCTATCAACAAAGAAGCTTTAAAGGCTGCTCACATTGACTTTATCGGTCATACAGAAATCTTTGGTGCTCTTACAAATACAGAAGACCCACTTACAATGTTTGAAGTTAGAGGTATGAGAGTATTCTTCCTTTCAAGACACGTATCACTCAGACAGGCTTGCGATATGGTTAAGAAAGATAGAATTATCGACTACGTTAAGAGATGTACAGAAGTTCTTCGTCAGCTTGGTGTTGAAGACGGTACAATGGCTATCGCTGGTTTCAACCCACACAGTGGCGAACATGGTCTTTTCGGTTGGGAAGAAGTTAACGAAGTATTCCCAGCTATTGAAGAACTTAAAGAAATGGGTTACAAAGTTGCAGGCCCAATTGGTGCTGACTCTGTATTCCACCAGGCTCTTCAGGGCAGATATAACTCAGTATTAAGCCTTTACCATGACCAGGGTCATATTGCTACAAAGACACTTGACTTTGAACGTACAATCGCTATCACAGGCGGTATGCCAATTCTCCGTACATCAGTTGACCACGGTACAGCATTTGACATCGCAGGCAAAAACATTGTTAGCCCTGTAAGTATGATCGAAGCAGTTCTTCTTGCTGCTAAATATGCACCAAACTTTGTTAAATAAGTAGTGTAATCAGGCTGAAAACCCTTTATGCCCTACGCATAAGGGGTTTTTGTTTTGATTGAAAGGATTTTTGTAATGGAATTTGTATTTGCTGACAGAATGAATAAATTTGGCGAAGGTATTTTTACAACTCTTGCCAATATTAAAAAAGAAAGATATAAAGAAGGAAAGCCTGTATACGACCTTTCTGTAGGCACACCTGACTTTGTGCCTGACAGACACGTTATGGAAGCGCTTATCGATGCAGCGCAGTATACAGAAAACTATAAATATGCCATCAGCGACAGTGATGAACTTATTGATGCTGTTATCAAATGGTATAAAAGAAGATATATGGTAGACCTTGAAAAAGATGAAATTACATCTTTATATGGTTCACAGGAAGGCTTAAGCCGTGTGGCACTTACTATCTGCAACCCTGGCGATGTTGTTCTTGTTCCAAACCCTGGATACCCTATTTTTGAAATAGGTCCTTTCCTTAATGAAGCTAAAATTGAATACTATGAATTAAGAGAAGAAAACAACTATCTTATTGATTTTGCATCAATTCCGGAAGAAACTGCAAAGGCTGCAAAGGCTATTATAGTTTCATATCCTGCAAACCCTATTTGCCGTACAGCACCAAAGAGTTTCTATGAAGAACTTATTGCATGGGCTAAAAAGTACAATGTTGTTGTACTTCACGACAATGCTTACAGCGAGCTTGTTTATGACGGCAAAGAAGGTATTTCTTTCCTTGCAGTTGAAGGTGCAAAAGAAGTTGGTATTGAATTCAACTCACTTTCAAAATCATACAACCTTACAGGCTGCAGAATTTCATTTGCGGTGGGCAACAAGGAACTTATAACACAGTTCAAGAAGCTCCGTTCACAGATTGACTACGGCATTTTCATCCCTGTTCAGAAGGCTGCTATTGCGGCTCTTACAGGTCCTCAGGGCACTGTAGAAAGAAACAGACAAGAATATGAGGACAGAAGAAATGCGCTTTGTGACGGCCTTGAATCAATTGGCTGGAAGGGTGCTGCATCAGAAGGTACAATGTTTGTATGGGCTCCGCTTCCTGAAGGATACACAAATTCAGAAAAGTTTGTTCTTGAGCTTATTGAAAAGACAGGCGTATTTGGTGTGCCAGGCAGTGTATTTGGTTCACTTGGCGAAGGCTACATCAGATTTGCTCTTGTAAAGACAGTTGAAGAAATGAAAGAAATAGTTGCTTCTATTAAAGAGAGCGGAATAGTTAAATAAAAAGAAAAAAGAAGTTTCGGGGACACGAAACTTCTTTTTTTGTTGCTTTATAATCTTTATAGGGGTCAAAATGGTTTTTTATTTAGATTTGCATTCCGGGCAGATGCCGTAGAATGTGAAGTGGCTCTTGCTTATATCAAAGCCGCTATCTGTTGAAACAGATGATGCAAGGTTAGGGAAAAGCTCGCTCTTGTAGTCAAAAATCTTATTGCACTGTGTACAGATAAGGTGTGAGTGAGAATCTTCCATATGTGCATCGTAGTTTGAATGTTCATTTACAAAGTGAAGTTCGTGTACAAGACCTGCCTTTGAAAACGCATCAAGTGTTTTGTATACTGTAGCAAGGCTGATAGATGGGTTTGTAAGCACAACTTCATTATATATATCTTCTGCAGTCGGATGTGAGTAGCTGTTTTGTAACATTGAAAATATAGCAAGTCGCTGTGGTGTAACTTTCATGCCGTGTTCTTTTAAAATTTCGGCTATAGCTTTCATATATATCCCTCCAATCAATAATTGTTCTTAATTAAGAATAAAACAAAAATGATAATATGTCAATATTATACAGGAAAAAGTTAACGAATGCTAATTGAAATATTGTTGAAATTTGGAATGGCTGTGGTATTATTTTAGTATCATAATTTTTAGTGGAGGAATTGATATGCATATAGTATTACACGAACCGGAAATACCACAGAATGCGGGCAACATTGCAAGAACTTGTGCTGTAACAAATTCGGTTCTTCATCTTATAAAACCATTGGGATTTTCTGTTGAAGACAAATATCTTAAAAGAGCGGGTCTTGATTACTGGCAGTATCTTGATATAAGATATTATGAAAACTGGGAAGACTTCATTGAAAAAAAACAAGGGTGCCAGATTATTTATGGCAACAACAAAGAGTAAAAAGATATATACTGAAGTTGAGTACAAAGAAGACGACTACATAGTGTTTGGTAAGGAAAGTGCCGGCATACCTGAAGAGATACTTCTTAATTATAAGGAAACATCTGTGAGAATACCTATGATGGGCGACACAAGAAGCCTTAATCTTTCAAACTCTGTGGCTATTATGGTTTATGAGGCATTGAGACAGCAGGGGTTCAAGGGTATGAATACAGAAGGTCAGCTCCACAGATATGAATGGTAAAAAGTAAAACATAAAAAAGCGGCTGTGCATAGGTT